>JBOHAJ010000272.1:0-4049 GCA_050697715.1 Gaiellaceae bacterium | reverse complement strand
GAGCTTGTCCACCATGGACTTGACCGAGGCGAAGAAGTCGGCGCCGGTGCGGTCCATCTTGTTGATGAACGCGATCCGCGGCACCTTGTACTTGTCGGCCTGGCGCCAGACGGTCTCCGACTGCGGCTGGACGCCCGCCACGGCGTCGAAGACGGCGACGGCGCCGTCGAGCACGCGCAGGCTCCGCTCGACCTCGACCGTGAAGTCCACGTGCCCGGGCGTATCGATAATGTTGATCTTGTGGTCGCGCCACTCCGCGGTCGTGGCCGCCGACGTGATCGTGATCCCGCGCTCCTGTTCCTGCGCCATCCAGTCCATCGTGGCGGCGCCCTCGTGCACCTCGCCCATCTTGTGGGTGCGGCCGGTGTAGTAGAGGATCCGCTCGGTCGTCGTCGTCTTGCCCGCGTCGATGTGGGCGATGATCCCGATGTTCCGGACCCGGTCCAGCGCGACGGGTGTGGCAACGGTGGTCATCGTCCCCGCTACCAGCGGTAATGTGCGAAGGCCTTGTTGGCCTGCGCCATCCGGTAGAGGTCGTCCTTGCGCTTGAACGCGCCGCCCTGCTGGTTGAGCGCGTCGAGGATCTCGTTGGCGAGCTTCTCCTCCATGTGCTTCTCGCGCCGCTCGCGGGCGTACGAGACGAGCCAGCGCACGGCGAGCGTGCGGGCGCGCCGCTGCGGCACCTCGACAGGCACCTGGTAGTTCGCGCCGCCGACGCGACGCGAGCGCACCTCGAGCACGGGCGTCACGGTCTTGACCGCCTGCTCGAGCACCTCGACCGGCGGCTTGCCGGTCTTCTCGCCGACCTTGTCGAGGGCCGAGTAGACGATGTGCTCGGCTGTGGACTTCTTCCCGCGCGTCATCACTCTGTTGATCACCTGGGTCACGAGCTTCGAGCCGTAGATCGGATCCGCGTCGAGCCCGCGGGTCTGGATCTCCGCCCGCCTAGGCACGCTTCGCTCCGTACTTCGAGCGGCCCTGGCGCCGGTCGGCGACGCCGCCGGCGTCGAGCGCCGCCCGGATGACCTTGTAGCGGAAGCCCGGCAGGTCCTTCACCCGGCCGCCGCGGATGAGCACGACGGAGTGCTCCTGGAGGTTGTGCCCCTCACCCGGAATGTAGGAGCCGACCTCCATCCCGTTCGTGAGGCGCACGCGGGCAACCTTGCGGAGTGCCGAGTTCGGCTTCTTGGGCGTGGTCGTGTACACGCGCGTGCAGACCCCCCGCTTCTGCGGGGCGCCGCGGAGAGCCGGTGTCTTCACCTTGCTCAGCGGGGTCTTCCGCCCCTTCCGCACGAGCTGATTCACAGTCGGCAACGCGTGTCCTTTCCTACGTTCCCAAAGGGTTTCCAAACGCAACAAAAGGCCGGCACGGGGTGGAACCCGAGCCGAACCCTGCGGCATGGTAGCAGCTATCCGGCGGCGACCGCAGAGGCCTCTCCGTCCGTTTCGACCTAGCCGTCCGGCCGATTGCATTCCGTCGATATGCAGGGATATCGTGCGTGATGCGGCCCCGGTCCAGCGGCCCGTGACCGGAACGAAACGATGTATCTCCTCGCCGACAGCGTTACCTGGTTCGCCGTCGGGCTCGCGCTCGGCGCGGTCGCTCTCGGGCTCGCGCTCCTCGCGTCGGTCCTCGCCCTCCGTCGCCGCGTCGCGGCCCGCGAGGAGGTGGAGCGGCTCCTCGCGGCCTCGGACGAGCGTCTCGAGCGCACCCTCCGCGATCTCGGCGGCGCGCTCGAGGGCGCCCGCCAGGAGAGCGTCCGCTCCCGGCGCCTGGCGGAGATCACCTCCACAATCGACCTCGACCGCGTGCTCGAGCGCACCCTCGAGGCTGCGGCTTCCCTGCCGGGAGCGGACGCTGCGATGATCGTCCTCTCGTCGGAGAACGCCGACCCGCTCCTGGCGACCGTCGGCATGTCCGCGGAGGAGGCGGCCCGCCAGCCGGTGTCGACCCCCACGAGCGGTACAGCGGCGCGCGCCGTCCGCGTCTCCTACCGATACGACGGCGAGGGGGAGGAGGGCGACGGGGCCGACCTCGTCCGAGGCGGCATGGCGGTGCCCCTGCGCGACGAGGAGGGCGGCCCACTCGGCACGCTGGGCGTCTTCTGGCGCCGCGACGGCCGCGAGGCAAGCGACACCGAGCTCGCCGAGCTGGAGGAGCTCGCCGGAAGCGCCGGCCCCGCGATCACGAACGCACAGCGCTTCCGGAAAGCGCGCGAGCTCGCCGACCTGGACGCGCTCACGAACCTCCACAACCGGCGCTACTTCCACGAGACGCTCGCGCGGGAGGTGGCCCGCGCGGGCCGCTACGAACGCCGGCTCTCGCTCCTCGTCCTCGACATCGACGACTTCAAGGCGATCAACGACCGGGTGGGGCACCTTGCGGGCGACGCGGTCCTCGCGGCGGTGGCCGAGCGGCTCCAGTCCGTGGTTCGCGGCGCCGATGTCGCCTGCCGCATCGGCGGGGACGAGTTCGCCGTGCTCCTGCCCGAGTCGAGCTTCGAGGACGCCGAGCGGCTCCACCGCCGCATCCAGGTTGCGGTCTCCTCGCGTTCGATCGCCCCGGCCGACCGCGTCGACATCTCTGCAGGAGCAGCCGAGTTCCGTCCGAACGACGACGCCGCCTCCCTGTTCCAGCGCGCGGACGAGGCGCTCTACCGGGCCAAGGGCGAGGGGAAGGGCCGCGCGCGCGACGCGGACTCGTCCGGCAGGCTCGACTAGTGGTGTGCGAGCGCTTCGGCGCGCTTCCGTGCGAGCTCGCGCACGTGCTCGATGAAGCGCGCGCAGTCGGACTCGAGCTCGGCCGAGACGAAGTGCCCCGGTGGCGGGGTCATTTGGACGACATTAACCCCGGAATTGGGCTCCTGAGCCGGGTCTGGACCAGTCACGTTACTCCCCACCCCCTTGTGGATCCTGTGGAAAACACTTCGCCCCCGTCGTTTGAAGCCCCTCCCCAAACCTTCCGGGGCCCCGCGACGCTGGCAGTCTTATACCTGCCGCGAGGCCCCGCTATCCCTCTTTCGGGGGAGGGCCTTCGGATCGCCCGCAAAGAGCGGTGTTTTCGTTCTCAGGTGCGTGCGAGCGACCGCCAGAGGCCGGAGTAGTCCAGCACGAGGCCGTTCCGGTCGACGCCGAGCTCCGCGCTGAAGAAGCCCGAGGAGAAGCGGTAGCGGTCGGAGGCGAGGCGCTCGTAGCGCTGCAGCGCACGCTCGACGGAGAGCTCGGGAAAGCGGAGCCACGCGCATTCGACCTCGGCCGCCTCGCCCACCTCGAGCTCGATCCGCCGCAGGGGGAGCGTGTTCGTCGCCGGCGTGAAGGCGAGGTCGATATCGAGGCAGCCCTCGACCGCGGCGAGCTTTCGCCCGTCCAGCGTCCAGCCGCCCACGCCGTCCGCCTCGAGCAGGAGCTCGACGAGGCGGTCGGGCCAGGCCACGACGACGTCCGCGCGCCGGGTGCGCCAGAAACCGTCCCCGTCCACCGCGTACCTCGCCTCGACCGGCGCCCCGTCGTCGGCGAGCAGCGCGATGCCGTGCAGGCGAAAGCCGGCGGTTCCGGACTCGAGCGTGCAGCGGTCGGCCCCGCCCTCCTCGTTGCGCCAGAGCACGCTTGCCATGGAGCGGCAGGCTAGACGAGAGGGGCGGCCTCTCGGCCGCCCCTCGTGCGCCGCGTAGGCCTTGCGGCCTAGCTCTCTTCGTCCAGCGGCGAGTCTACCTCGGGAACCTCGTCCGCTTCCAGGCTACTGCGGCCCTCGCCCCCGTCGGTCTCCGGCTCGCCGCCGAGACCCATGTCCAGCAGGCCCAGGTCGGCGCCTCCGCCGTCCGAGCCGATCTCCTCGAGGGCCGCCAGGAGCTGCTCTTCCGTCGCCGGCCGGGCGTAGGCCTCGACCGGGACCGCCTCACTCGGGCTGATGTCGATGTTCCGGTAGCGCTTGAGGCCGGTGGCCGCCGGGATCAGCTTGCCGATGATGACGTTCTCCTTGAGACCGAGCAGGCGGTCGACCTTCCCCTCGATGGAGGCGTCGGTGAGCACCTTCGTCGTCTCCTGGAAGG
>JBOHAJ010000271.1:0-31850 GCA_050697715.1 Gaiellaceae bacterium | reverse complement strand
GGAGGAGGCCGGAATCACATTCGACGCCTCCTGCGTGGCCGCTCTCGAGCGCGTCGTCGGTCGCGAGACCGCGTTCTCGCTCGGCGTGGCAGTCTGAACACGTGGATTCGGAGTTCAGGAGGGCCCTCGCCTTCGAGCAGGCGCTGCGCGAGCGCTGCGCCGAGCGAATCGTCCCCTTCCGCTTCGGCACGGGGCTCTTCAACGACACCCTCCACCGTGTCTGGGATCTGAACCTCCTCCGAGCCGACCGGCCACACGGTGCGACGGCCGAGGAGCTCGCGGGCGAGGCCGAGCGCCTCCACGTCGAGGCGGGCCAGACGCACCGGCGCGTCGCCGTGCCCGACGAGACCGAAGGCGAGCGCCTCGCCGACGGCTTCCGCGCACTCGGCTGGGAGACCGAGTGCTTCCTCTTCATGGCCAGACGAGAAGCGGGCCCGCGAAGCGCCGACCTTGCTCTCGTCGGGGAGGTGGACCGGGAGACGGTCCGCCCCTTGCGAGAGCGCATCGCCCGGGCCGAGCCCTGGGCCGACAGCGAGGAGACGGTTCGCCAGGTGCTGGACGCCGGCCGCGTGGTCGAGCGCGCGAGCCACGTGAGGCACTTCGCAGTCCGCGTGGAAGGTAAACATGTCAGCGCCGCCGACCTCTACTCCGACGGCCGCACGGCCCAGGTGGAAGACGTCGTCACGGACCCCGCGTATCGCGGCCGGGGCTACGCAAGCGCCGTCGTGCTCTGTGCGGTCCGAGAGGCCGAACGGAGCGGCGACGACTTCGTCTTCCTGATCGCAGACGACGCCGACTGGCCGAAGGAGCTTTACGCCCGGCTCGGCTTCGCCCCGCTCGGACGCGTGTGGATGTTCCTCAGGAAGCCCGCAGCGGCAGGCGCAGACTCTTCCGCCAGCCGTCGGCCCGATGCTCCATGAGCCAGACCTCGCGCGCGGCCGCAGCGAGCGGTAGGCCGCTCCGCACGTCGGCTTCGATCCGGGCGAGAAGCTCGCTGTCGTCGCTCGTCGCCACGGTGACGTGCGGGACGATCTCCTCGTGCGCTCCGCGGTAGGGCGGATACTCGGGGAAGGCCCCGGCGAGGGCTTGGATGAGCCCCCGGAACGGCGTCGGGGGCACCGGCGCGAGATAGAGGACGGGCTCCGGGCCCGCGAACGTCGCCGTCGAGCGAAGCGCGTACGCGAAAGCCTCGCAGGAGCCCACCGCTTCCGTCAGCCTGTCGAGCCCCGCCGGACTCAGCTCGGCGCGGTCCGCAAACGGGTAGAGCAGCGTGACGTGCGCCCGCATTCCCTCTGCACCGTCGCTCGTGTAGCGGGAGCGCCAGTGCCCCACCAGCGCCTCGACCTCGAGCACCTCGACGACGACTGCGGTCTCCGCCACGACGTCAGGAGAGCCGTCGCAGCGCCTCGCCGAGCGACTGGCGGGTCGTGAGCACGCCCTGGAAGAGGTCGCCCTCCCGTTGGGCGCGAGCGAGCACGACCTCCATCGTGAAGCGGCGCGGATCCAGGTCCTCGCCGACCTCGTCCCACCGGAGCGGAGCGGAGACGGGCGCGCCCGCACGCGGGCGGACGGAATAGACGGAGGCAATCGTCTTTCCCTCGCCGTTCTGGTTAGCGTCCACCAGCACGCCGCGCCGCTTCTCCTTCGACCACTCCGTCGTGACGAGCCCGCGATGCAGGCGTGCGAGCGTCCCCGCGACGATCTCGGCGAACTCCCGCGTGTCGCCGTAGGTGTGCCGTCGCTCGACCGGCACGAGCACGTGGAAGCCGTCCGCCCCGCTCGTCTTCGGGAAGCTCACGAGCCCGAGCGCGTCCAGGACCTCCTTGACGAGGAGTGCAACCCGCATCGTCTCGCGATAGCCGACGTCAGGTGAGGGATCGAGGTCGAAGAGCACCCAGTCCGGCCGCTCGGGGCGATCGGCACGCGAGTACCACGTGTTCATGTCGATGCAGCCCATATTCGCCATCCAGAGGAGCGAGAGCACGTCGTTCACGAGCGGGTAGCGGATCGTGCGTTTCTGCCTCGTCTCGCGCGACGTCGAGCGGTAGGCGAGCGTCGGAATCCAGTCGGGCATGTGCGACGGGGCGTCCTTCTGGAAGAAATGCTCTCCCTGCCAGCCGTCGGGGTAACGCTTCATCGTGAACGGCCGGACCTTCAGGTGCGGGAGCAGGAGGGGCGCAATCTCGCGGTAGTAGCCGACGAGGTCGCCTTTCGTGATCCCCTCCTCCGGCCAGAAGACCTTGTCGAGGTTCGAGAGGCGAAGCGTCTTCCGTCCGCGCGTGATCTCCGTCTCCACGGGAAGCTCGCGGCGCACCTCTCCGGGAGTCTTGTCGTCGCGAAGCCCCTGGTACGACGGGGCGCGCAGATGCCCGTCGTGCGTCCACTCGGCGAACTTCACCTCGCAGACCAGCTTCGGACTCGCCCAGACGACGCCGCCTTTGCGCACCCGGGGCATCCTGGGCACGACCCGATAGGGCGATGTCGCACGCTCGAGGGGCCGCAGCCGCTGCATGAGCATGTCGATCTCATCTTCTGTGAAGCCCGTCCCGCAGTTTCCGACGTAGACGAGCTCGCCTCCTTCGTTGAGGGCGAGGATCAGCGAGCCGAGGCGGCCCGCCCGGCGGCCCTGGCCCTTCGTGTAGCCGGCGATCAGGAATTCCTGCCGAGCGAGACCGGGCTTGACCTTGAGCCAGCTGCGGCTGCGCCTTCCCGGTTCGTAGCGGGCCTCGGCCCGTTTCGCCATCACTCCCTCGAGGTCCTGTTCTCTCGCCGCCCGCTCGAGGGCCTTGCCGTCGGCAAAGGCTTCCGAGATCTGGACGACGGTGCTCTTCCCGTCGACGAGGCGTTCCAGCCGTTTGCGCCGCTCGTTGAACGGCAGGTCGAGGAGCGGCTCGCCCTCGAGCTCGAGCAAGTCGAAGACGAAGTAGACGAGCGGGCGATCTCCCCGCTGCATGGCCGAGAAGCTCGCCCGCCCCCGCTCGTCGATCGCGCACACCTCGCCGTCGAGGACGCAATCCGGCGTCCGCACGGCCTTAGGGATCTCTCGCGCGACGGACGCGAAACGCTCGGTGTAGTCCTGATCCTTGCGGCTCTTGAGCGTGACGTCGCCGCCGCGCACGTACGCAAGCGTGCGGTAGCCGTCCCACTTCGCCTCGAAGAGCCAGCCCTTTCCTGTGGGGAGGGCCTCGGCCAGGGTCGCCAACATCGGCTGGTACTCGGCGGGTCTTCTCGTCGGAGGCGCGACGTTCTCATCTCGCTTCCGAATCAGGAGCCAGTTTTCCTCGTCGCCGGAAAGATGAGCCGGAACGAGCGCCCAGACACCTTTGAGCTTCTCGCCCGCCAGCCGGACCGTGAGCCCGCCGTCCTTCTTTTCCTCCAGGAGCTCGTACGTGCCCCGATCCCAGATTTCTACCGTTCCGGCACCGTACTGGCCCTGCGGGATCTCGCCCTCGAAGTCCGCGTAGTCGAGCGGGTGGTCCTCGACGTGCACGGCGAGGTGGCGCTGGCCGGACTCGAGGGGAACTCCTTTGGGGACGGCCCAGCTCGCAAGCGCGCCTCCGCGCTCGAGGCGGAAGTCGTAGTGGAGCGAGCGGGCCGCGTGGCGCTGCACGACAAAGAGCGGGCGTTTCTCCCTCCTCCGCCCGCGCCCGAAGGGCTCTGGGGTCTTGGCGCGATCGCGCTTGCGCTCGTACTCGCGAAGCCTCGCCACCGTTACAGCATGCCTCCGAGACCCGTCTCTCGAACCGGAGGTTTAGCCGGTCCCGGTCCGGGTAGGCCAACGGCGGAGTCTTCTCTGCCGACCGGGGGGGTTGGCGCTTGAGGCCGGTTAACAGCCGGCCTCAAGGCTTTGACCCATCGGTGGAAAAGCTCATGATTTCGGGGGATAACCCTGTGGACGGCGTGGATTTCCCGATCCCGGCCGGTTACTCGAGAAAGAACCCCATGCGGCGGAATTTCGCGCGTCGCAAGCGCCGCCGCTCCTCGGGGTCCAGTCCTTCGACCTCTCCGAGCGCGGCCTGCAACGACTCCGCCAGAAGCCCGGCCGCCGCGTCGTGATCGGTGTGCGCTCCAGCCTCCGGCTCCGGGACGATCGCGTCGATGACGCCGAGCTCGAGGCAATGGAGCGCGTCGGGTTTGAGCGCAGCGGCCGCCTTTTTCGCCTCGCCGGCGTCGCGCCAGAGGATGGACGCGCAGCCCTCGGGCGAGATGACGGAGTAGATGGCGTTCTCCTGCATGAGCACGCGGTCGGCCACCGCGATGGCGACCGCCCCGCCCGAGCCGCCCTCGCCGATGACGCAGGAGACGGTGGGGACGCCGAGTCGGGTCATCTGCAGCTGGCAGCGGGCGAGCCACCCACCCTGGCCGTGCTGCTCGGCGGCAACGCCTGGAAAGGCGCCGGGCGTGTCGACGAGCGTGACGAGAGGAAAGCCATGCCGGTCGGCGAGCTCCATGGCGCGCATGGCCTTGCGATAGCCCTCCGGATGGGCCATCCCGTAGTTGCGCTCGATCCGCTCGCGGAGCTCCCGCGCCTTCTGGTGGCCGACGACGACGACCGTGCGTCCACTCAGGCGCCCGAGCCCGGCCACGATCGCCCGGTCGTCCGCAAGCGACCGATCGCCGTGTAGCTCGATGAAGTCGTCGCAGATCCGCTCGACGTAGTCGAGTGTGTACGGGCGGTCCTGGTGGCGGGCGAGCTCGACTGCGCGCCAGACCTCGTCCGCGCTCGGCTCGGCCTCGATCCGCTCGAGCTGGCGCTTGAGCCGAGCCATCTCGCCCGACACGCCCACGCCGCGCAAGAGGGGCAGGTCGCGCAGGCGGGCGAGCCGGTCGCGCAGCTTGAGCTGCTCGGCCTCTGCGGACGTGCGCTCAGCGGCCATCGCTCGACGCGGAGGTCTGGCTGAACATCGAGAGGAGACGGCCGACGAACGGCCGCAGCTCCGGCCGGGGCACGATCGCGTCCACATGTCCGAAGCGCGCGTTCGCCTCGGCGCGGCCGAAGTCCTCCGGCAGCTCCTGCCGGATGGTCTGCTGCACGACACGCGGCCCCGTGAAGGCGAGGAGCGAGCCCGGCTCCGCGATCAGGAAATCCCCGAGGCTCGCGAAGCTCGCGATCACGCCCGCGGTCGTCGGGTGGCTCATGATCGAGACGAAGGCGCAGCGCGCCTGGCGCAGCTCGTCGACGGCGCACACCGTCTTCGGGAGCTGCATGAGGGAGAGGATCCCTTCCTGCATGCGCGCTCCGCCGGAAGCCGTGACGCAGACGAGCGGGACGCGGCGGGCAGTCGCCCGTTCGCAGGCGCGGGCGAACTTCTCGCCGACCGTGCTCCCCATCGAGCCGCCCATGAAGGCGAAGTCCATGACGGCGAGCTCGCACGGGCGCCGCTCGACCGTGGCCGCCCCGGCAATCATCGCGTCGCCGAGACCCGTGGCCACCTCGGCCTCCGCCAGACGCTCGGTGTAGGCGCGAAGGTCGAAGAACGAGAGCGGGTCGGCGGAGCGAAGGTTGGCGTCCTCCTCGGCGAACGTGCCTCGGTCCGCAAGCTGGGCAACCCGCTCCCGTGCGCGGACGGGGAAGTGATGCCCGCACTGGGAGCAGATGCGAAGGTTCTGCTCGAGCTCGTCGTCGCGGTAGTGCGAGTGGCAGCGCGGGCACGTGTTCGGGTGCCGCTTTCCCTCCTCGGCCGGCTGTGACGGCCCGCGGTTCTCGATCGAGACGTCGATCCGGCTCTCCATCGACGGCCTATCTTACGGGGCTTTGCCAGATGATTGATCGAAATCCCGATCAATCATCTATCGAGCGCGCGGAGCGCCCTCCCAGGGCTTCCGCCGGCCACCCGAGAGAACGCCGGCGAAAGCGCCGGTGCCGACTAGACGCTCGGTCGACACAGCCGATCGAGCGTGATAGACGAAGGATCGATTTCTCGATCATTCGTCTAGAGACCGAGCGCCGCCGTCAGGCGCGAGAGTGGCTCCGCGTTCCCGGGCGCCGGCGCGAGTCCCGTCAGGCCGGCGCCGGCGACCGGCTTCTCGTGCGCGACCCGGCGGAGGAGCGCCTCGGCCTCGAGCACAGTCATCCCGCCCGGCTCCGGCATGAAGGCGACGACGTCGTCCTCCGGGTCGAGGACGTCGCAGTCGAAGGCGACGTAGACGGCGTCCGAGCCGTCGAGTGCGTCCCCGAGCTCGTCCTCTCCCGTGCGGAGACCGCTCGCCGCGATGAACTCGACCTCGGGCAGGTCGAGGTTGCGCGCGCCGACGAGCACGACGTCGGCGGGGTGGACCGTCCCCGACTCGAGGAGCATCCGGAGCGGCATCCCCCAGGCGTTCCCGCTCGGCGAGGTCTCGGGCGTGTTCAGATCGCCGTGGGCGTCGAGCCAGACGACGGCCAGGCGGTCGTGGCGGGTCGCCAGTCCCTCGACGGCGCCCACGTGCGCGCAGCAGCAGCCGCCGAGGACGAGGGGACGCTCGGGCAGGGCGGCCGCGAGGACGAGGTTCTGCTCGGTGAGCGTCTCCTCGTCCACGACGCCGGTCTCGGGATACGGAAGCGCGAGGTAGGCCGCCTCGACCATGCGCTCGCCGCCGTTCCCCCAAGCACGCGGCACGCGCACGAGACCGGCTGGAAACGTCCGCCCGCAACTGTGGCACTCGTACTGGCCGTCGAGAGCCACCGCCGTCAGCGTGTGGCAGTCGGGGCAGCGGGCGCGAAGCCGCGACACGCCTACACGGTACCGGCAGGCACAAGTCCTTCCAGCGTCTCCGGCAGCCGCGACAGGTCCGGCAGCTCGGCCGCCCGCGGCAACTCGCTCTCCTCCCCGCGCCGGTTGATCCAGACGGCGACAATTTCCAGTTCCGCCGCCGCCGCAATGTCGTGGAAGGCGCTCTGCGCGACGTGAACGTGTCGGGAGCGCTCGGCGGCCGTGTCCTGGTAGAAGCGCTCCCAGTGGCCGTGCGCGGGCTTGTAGGAGCCGGCCTCCGCGGCCGTCACGGTCAGGTCGACGGGCACCCCGATCGTCGCGAGCGAGGCCGAGAGGAGCTCGGGATCGGTGTTGGAGAGAATCCCCAGCCGCCAGCCGCGCTCCCGCAGCTCGGTCAGGGCCTCGGGCACCTCGCCGAAGACGGGCCAGGCCGGCAGCGAGTCGGGAAGCGCGTACTCCTCCGCGGGGTCGAGCTCGAGACCCTCGCTCTCGGCGAGGAGAACGAGTGTCTGCCGCAACACCTCACGGTAGGTGAGCGCCCCGTCGAGTTGGACGCGCGGCTCGATCTCGTGGTAGCGCTCGAGTAGGAGTGCGGCATCGACGCCCGGCCAGAGCCGGACGAGCTCTCCGCCGATCCCGCCCTCCCAATCGATGAGAGTCCCATAGCAGTCGAATGTCGCCCATCTCGTCATCAAAAAGTGCGCGTTAGCGGTACTTTTTGATGACTAAACAGGCGTTGTGCCCGCCGAAGCCGAAGTTGTTGGAGAGCGCGACGTCGGTCTTCCATTCACGCGCCTCGTTGGGGATGTAGTCGAGGTCGCACTCGGGGTCCGGCGACTCGTAGTTGATCGTCGGCGGGACGACGTCCCGCTGGACCGCGAGCGTGGAGAAGATCGCCTCGATCGCGCCCGATGCGCCGAGGCAGTGCCCGGTCGCGCCCTTCGTCGACGAGATCGGCGTGTTCCGCGCCTTCTCCTCGCCGAGCGCGATCTTGATCACCCGCGTTTCGCTGGCGTCCCCGAGCGGCGTCGAGGTGCCGTGCGCGTTGATGTAGTCCACATCGTCCGCGCCGAGGCCGGCGTCCCGAAGAGCCATCTCCATGGCGCGCGCGGGGTGCCGCCCCGTCGGGTCCGGTTCCGTGATGTGCTGCGCGTCGGAGGAGAGCCCGTACCCGCCGAGCTCAGCGTAGATCTTCGCTCCGCGCTCTTGTGCGTGCTCGAGCGCCTCGAGCACGACGATCCCGCCCGCCTCGCCCATGACGAAGCCGTCGCGCTCGGCGTCGAACGGCCTGCTCGCGCGCGCCGGGTCGTCGTTCCTTCGCGAGAGGGCCCGCATGGCGGCGAACCCGCCGATCCCGACTTTGGTGATGCCCGCCTCCGTGCCGCCCGCCAGCATGACGTCGGCACGCCCCAGCCGGATCGCGTCGAGCGCGTCCCCAATGGCCATGTTCGAGGCCGCGCACGCGGTGCACTCGGAGGCAAGTGGACCGCGCGCGCCGAGCTCCATCGAGACCCACGCGGCGCCCATGTTCGGGATGATCGCGGGGATCGAAAGCGGGTTGACCCGGTCCGGCCCCCGCTCGAGGAGCGTGTCGTAGCAGTCTTGGAAGGCCTGCAGGCCGCCGATCCCGGTGGCGACCGAGACGCCGACGCGCTCGGTCTCGGCTCCGATGTCGATTCCGGAATCCTCCTCGGCCATGCGGGCGGCCGCCAGGATCATGTGCACGAAGCGGTCCATCCGCCTCGCCTTGCGGTACTCGATCCAGCGGGTCGGATCGAAGTCCTTGAGCGCGCAGGCGAAGTGGACGAGGAACTCGCTCGGGTCGAAGTTCGTGATCGGCGCAGCGCCCCCCTTGCCGGCGAGGAGGTTCTCCCAGGAGGTCTCGGCGTCGTTGCCCAGCGGGGTCACGGCACCCATCCCGGTGATGACGACGCGTCTTCGTCCGTTCTGCGAGCTCATCCCTAGATCCCGAGGCCGCCGTCGACGAGGAGCACCTCGCCGGTCACGAACGCCGCCTCGTCGGAGCAAAGAAAGCGTACCGCACCGGCCACGTCCTCCGGATCTCCCAGCCGGCCGAGCGGGGTGTTCCCGAGGATCGCCTCACGCGCCGGCTCGGGGAGCACGCGCGTCAGCTCCGTGTCGATGTAGCCGGGCGCGACGGCGTTTACGCGCACCCCACGCGACCCGAGCTCACGAGCGAGCGCCTTGGTGAGTCCGATGATGCCCGCCTTCGAGGCGGCGTAGTTCGCCTGCCCGGGGTTTCCGTGCAGGCCGACGACACTCGTCAGGTTCACGATCGCGCCCGCCCGCCGGCGGAGCATCTTGCGGGCGACGGCCCGGGACGTGTTGAAGGCTCCGCGTAGGTTCGTGTCGATCACCTGCTCCCAGTCCTCGTCGGTCATGCGTGCGATCAGCGTGTCGCGCGTGATCCCGGCGTTGTTGACGAGGATGTCGAGGTCGCCCAGCTCGGACTCCACCTGCTCGATGAGCGCCTGCGCCTCGCCGGCGTCGGCGACGTTCCCGCCGGCAGCCACACCGCCGA
Source organism: Gaiellaceae bacterium (assembly GCA_050697715.1). GTDB lineage: Bacteria > Actinomycetota > Thermoleophilia > Gaiellales > Gaiellaceae > DASQWP01. The sequence goes on along the minus strand of JBOHAJ010000271.1, from coordinate 22,616 downwards.
TCTCCCCCGCCACCTGTTCGGCCTCCTCCTTGCTCGCGCGGTAGTTGACGGCGACTCGCGCGCCCCCGCGTCCAAGCTCACGGCAGATGGCTGCGCCGATGCCCCGGGACCCCCCCGTGACGAGCGCCACCTTGCCTTCGAGCGACGCGAAGTTGGAGCCGGTGGTTCGGGCGGTCACGTCGTCGAGCTCCTGGCGCGCGAAAAGCGAGTCGGGCTAGAACGCAGGGAGCCCGCGTACTTGTCAGTACGTGGGCGACTGAGGACGACGCCTGGCGAAGCTTTGCAGCCGCCCAGGAGCCGACGGACGTGGTCGCTCGAGCCACTAGGCAGCGGAGAGGACCTCCTCCAGCTTCGCGAGGGCCTCCGGGTTGCCCACCGAGACGGTGCGGAGGGAACGGTCGCAGCGTCGCAGGAGCCCGCTCAGCACCTGGCCGGGCCCGATCTCGACGAAGAGGTCGACACCGTCCTTCACCAGACCCCCCACGGCCTGCGTGAACTTCACCGGGCCCGTGAGCTGCTCGACGAGGAGGGCCGCGAGCCGCTGCGCTCCCTCGAGCCGCGCCGTCACCGTGGACATGAAGGGCGGGGCAGGGTCGTGGAAGGAGACATTCGCGAGCGCTGGCTTCAGCCGGTCGGCCGCCCGCGCCACCAGGGGGCTGTGGAAGGCGCCGCTCACCCGCAGCTTCACCGTCTTGCGCGCCCCGAGCGAGGCGGCCTCCTCGAGCAGACGATCGACGGCCGCGTTCTCGCCCGACACGACGACCTGGCCGGGGCAGTTGTAGTTCGCCGGCCAGACCCCGTCGATCCCGGCGCAGAGCTTCTCGACAACGGAGTCCTCGAGGCCGAGGACGGCGGCCATCGCGCCGGGATGCTCGCGCGCGGCCTCGGCCATCGCTTCGCCCCGCTCGCGCACGAGCGCCACCGCATCGCGGCTCGTGAGCGCTTCGGCCGCCGCGAGCGCCGAGTACTCGCCGACCGAGTGGCCGATCACGTAGTCGGGCGTGATGCCGAGCGTCTCGACCGCGCGCAGGCAGGCGAGCGACGTGGCGACGAGCGCGGGCTGCTGGAGCTCCGTCCGCGTCAGCTCCTCGATCGGTCCCTCGAAGCACAGGCTGGCAACGTCGAAGCCGGCGGCCTCCGAAGCCTCGTCGTAGACGGCCCGGGCCGCGGGGAAGCGCTCCGCGAGGGCCCGGCCCATTCCAACGTCCTGCGAGCCCTGGCCCGGAAAGCAGAAAGCGATCTTCATTTGTCCCCGTTCGTCCAGGTCATGTAGATCGAGCCCCAGGTGAGCCCGGCCCCGACAGCGCTCATGAGCACACGCGTCCCCTCCTCGAGCAGGCCCTGCTCACGGGCCTCCACGAGGCAGAGCGGGATCGAGGCCGAGGAGGTGTTCCCGTAGCGGTCGATGTTGAGCACGACCTTCTTCGGGTCGAGGCCGAGGTTCTTCACCGCGTGGTCGATGATCCGCTTGTTCGCCTGGTGAGGGACGTAGAGGTCCACGTCCCCGACGCCGACTCCGCACTCCTCCAGGAGCTGCTCCGCAGAGGTGACCATGATGCGCGTCGCGAAGCGGAAGACCTCCTGGCCACGCATCTGGATGAACTGCAGCTCCTGCTTCAGCACCTGCGGGGTGACGGGTGTGCGCGAGCCGCCGGCGGGGACGCACAGGTTGGGCCCGCCCGAGCCGTCCGCGCCGAGCTCGAACCCCACGATGCCGCCCCGCTCGACCCGCTCCAGCACGGCGGCGCCGGCGCCGTCGCCGAAGAGGATGCAAGTCGACCGGTCCTCCCAGTTCGTGATCTTCGACAACGTCTCCGCACCGACGACGAGCGCCCTCTCCGCGAGCCCCGCCGCAAGCGCCCCGTACGCCTGGGCGGTCGCGTAGACGAAGCCCGTGCAGCCCGCGAGCAGGTCGTAGGCGGCCGCCCTGCGCGCGCCCAGCTCGTCCGCGATCAGTGCCGCGGTCGCGGGAAAAAGCATGTCCGGCGTCGCCGTCGCGACAATCACGAGGTCGAGATCGGCCGCGTCCACGCCCGCCTCCGACAGGGCCTCCCGTGCCGCGGGGAGGGCGAGGTCGCTCGCGGCCTCGCCCTCCGACGCGATGCGCCGTTCCCTGATCCCGGTGCGCTGCGTGATCCACTCGTCCGAGGTCTCGACCATCCGCTCGAGGTCGAAGTTCGTGAGCACCTTCTCGGGCGCGTACGCGCCGATGCCGGTGATGCCGACCGTGATCCCGTTGCCCGAGACGTTCGCGAGCATCGAGCTAAACGTCCTGCTCCGCTACGGCGAACGTGAGCGTTCCTCGTACGGCGAGCTCGCCGTCCACGGTTGCCGTCGCACGCCCGCGGCCGATCGGCCCGCGTACCCGCTCCAGCTCGCACGTCAGCTCGAGAGTGTCGCCCGGCTCCACGACTCGCTTGAAGCGCACGTCGTCGATCCCGGCGAAGAGCGCGAGCTTGCCGCGGTTCTCCTCGTCGGCCAGAACGGCCACCGCCCCCGTCTGGGCCATCGCCTCGACCATGAGCACGCCGGGCATGATCGGGCGGCCCGGAAAGTGGCCCGCGAGGTACCACTCGTCCTGGCGCACCGTCTTGCGCGCGACCACGCGGACGCCCGGCTCGAGCACGAGCACCTCGTCGAGGAGGAGGAACGGGTCTCGGTGCGGAAGGATTTGCTCGATCTCCCGCCGGGCCAGGGGAAGCGCAAAGGTCACGCTTCGGAGTTCTCCTCGAGCCGCGCGCGCAGCCTCCCGCGAGCCCGGTGGACGTAGCACTTCGCAGTTCCGACCGGCATGCGCGCGATGCGCGAGATCTCCTCGTACGTGAACCCGAAGGCGTCGCGGAGCACGACGGCGGCTCGCTGGTTCTGCGAGAGCCGAGCGAGGGCGACGGCGAGCTCGCGGCGCGCGTCCGCGAGGAGCGCGGCGCGCCAGGGATCGCTCTCCTCCCCCGCCGGCTCGGCGGCGAGGTCGAGCGGCTCCGCCTGGCGAAGGCGCTGACGGGCGATCCGGTCGCGGCACGTGTTGACGACGAGGCGGTGCAGCCAGGTCGCGAACTGCGCCTCCCCGCGGAACTGCTTCAGGCGTGTGCAGAGCTTGACGAGAGACTCCTGGGCCGCGTCCCGGGCCTCCTCGAGATCGCCGAGGAGCTGCGCGGCCAGCCTGTTCACCCGCGGGGCGTAGCGCTCGACGAGCACGTCGAGAGCGCTACGGTCTCCGCTGGTGGCCTTCGTGACAAGCTCCACGTCGGTGAGCTTCTGGTACGCGAACGGGCGCGCGCGAGGCGCCTCCTGGTCGAACTGACGCGCGGGAGCTGCGGACGGTTGCACGACGGGGGTAGTCTAGCCGCGTCCCGATGGCGGATTCCCTCGCTCCAGAAGCCGTCCAGCCTCTACTCGGCGGCGGCTTCGGGCGGCCGTTCATCTACGAGGCGCAGTGCTCTTCCTCCCAGCTCCTGCTCGACCCGAGCATGGACGAGGGCGCCGTGGCCGTGTGCGACCACCAGACGGCAGGACGCGGCCGGCTCGGCCGGACCTGGCAGGCGCCGCCCGGCACGGCCCTCCTCTGCTCGGTGCTGCTCCGCCCGCCGCCGGATCGGCGGATGGCCGAGCTCTCCCTGGTCGGTGGGCTCGCCGCCGCGGAAGCCGTCGAGCGGGCGACGGGCTTGGCCGCGCAGATCAAGTGGCCGAACGACGTCATGCTCAACCGGCGCAAGGTGGCAGGTGTGCTCGCGGAGGCCGCGGGCGGTGCGGTCGTCCTCGGGATCGGCCTCAACGTGAACCAAACGCGTGACGAGCTGCCGGCCGAAACGACCGTCCCCCCGGGCTCTCTTCGCACCGTGGACGGAGTCCGCCGCGAGCGGGCGCCGATCCTTGCCGACCTGCTGGGGGCGCTCGAGCGCGCGTACGACCTCTGGGGCAAGGGAGCGCTCGACGCGATCTACGACGGCCTCGGCGCGCGCGACTTCCTGCGCGGCCGCAAGGTGACCGTCGACGGACAGGTGGGCTACTGCGTCGCCATCGACCGCAGCGGGCGACTCGAAATCGACCTGGGAGGAGAGCGCCGCCTCGTCGAGAGCGGCGAGGTTCTGTTCGAGCGCTAGGCGCTAGCGCTGGAATACGACGGCGGCGCCGGAGTTGCCGGCCTCGTCGCGCGGGACGAGGCGCACGACCCCGAAGGAGCCCCGACGCCAGAACGCCTGGTCTCCGGCCGGGCGCTTCCGTACGAGCGAGTCGCCGTCGTACCACCTGTGTTGTCCGTACCAGATGCGGAGACGGGCGGGCTCACTCAGCCAGAAGCGCAGACGCGTGACCCCGTCCACGACACGAAGCGAGAGGACTCGCGTCTGCGGGCCGGTCGTGTCGAGCCGGACAGGCCGCGCGAGCGTGCGGGTGCCGAAGGAGGTCGTGGCGAGCACGACCGCCTCATAGCCGCCGTCGGAGGCACGTCCGCCGCCGCCCGTTCGCCCGTCCCAGGAGGCCGCGTGGGCGCCGGCCGCGAGCGAACCGGTCAAGAGCAGGCGTACGGGCATCCCACGTCGGCGAATCTGAACCCGCACGTCAGCCGGGCGGGTGAGCTCGAAGGAGACCGAGAGGCGCTCGCGGTGTCCGTCGCCGTTCGGGGAGAAGACGGCGGGCGAGGCGGCGAGGGCGGCAAGCGTGCGATCGACCACGACGGTGCGCCTGCGCGACACCTGCTCCGAGCCCGACTCGGCCGACACCTGGACGCGATAGCGGCCGTCGGAGACGAACGAGCCCCCGGCCGTTCTCCCGTACCAGAAGAGCGTCACCGCGCCGCGCGGACGCTCCTGCTCCGGAAGCAACGTCCGGACAATCGCGCCGGTGCCCGCCTTCACGACCGTGGCGGTGACGGTCGCGCGACGCGTCAGCGAGAACGAGACGCGCGTCCGCTCGCCGCTCCAGTCGCCGTTCGGCGTCAGCGCCTTCGGTGACGCGCTCAGGCCTGTGACGTCGAGGGGCGGCGGCGCGGGCACGGGGCCGCTCGCCGGTCGCACCTCGGCGCCGGAGCTCATGAGATAGGTGTACGCGTCGAGCGGGGTGGAGGAGGAGTCCCACGTCCAGTCCACGGCGGTCCCGCTGCCGTTCCGGTGGGCGACGACGGCGCCGGTCGAGTCCTTCACCTCCACGAGCCAGGCCCGCGCCGCGGAGAGCCGCCCAGTGAAACGAACCAGGCCTCCGAGAATGCCGCTCGCCCGCGGGTTGTAGAGCTTCGGGAGGCCGATGGCGGCGGCTCCGGCGGCAAGCGAGCCGAGCTGGCCGTACAGGAAGGCACCGGGGCAACTCGTGTAGCCCGTATCCCGGTGTCCCGAGACGGCGCGCAGACGCACTTTCGCCCCTTCGGCGAAGCGCGGGTTGCCGTAGGACGCGAACGTCAGCTGCGAGAGCGGATCGACGTGGGCCACGTCGAGCCGCCAGGCGAGAAGCTTCCGAAGCGCCGCCCGCGCGGAGGAAGAGATCCCGCCGCCCTCGTACGTCCCCAGCACCGCCACGCCCGCGCTGCCCGTGTTGAACCCTTGCGCGTGCGCGCCGATGACGTTCTTCGCGAGACCCCCTCCGCGACCTTCGAAGACGCGGCCGTACTTGTCGACGAGAAAGTTGTAGCCGATGTCGTCCCAGCCGTTGCCGACCACGTGGTAGCGCTGGATGCCGCGCACGATCGCCGCGGACTGCGAGGCCGAGTAGCTGTTCGTCCCGGCCGTGTGGTGTACGATCGCCAGGCGGAGGCGATCTGCATACGACGGCGCGCCCCGCACGATCGTCTCATCCGCGCCCCACTGCGGGCGGCGGACGATCGCCGGCATCGTCGTCCTAACCGCGCTCCCCGCCCCGGCAGACGCCGCGTTTGCAGCCTGGCCCACCGGGCTCTCGATGAAGAACGTCCGCACCCGCCAGACGGGACCGGTCGCCCGGTACTGAATCCAGCGAGCGTCGTCCGTCCAGTAGGGGTTCCCTACGTTCCAGCCGCCCGAGCGCGTCGCCTCGTCGGTGCCGAGGTCCGGTAGGTCCTCGTCCTCGGGCCGCGCGGGGCGCCAGGGACTCCACCGGCCCCGCTCGGCAGCGGTTCGGAACCAGACTTCGCCGGCGCCGAGCCAGTGGATGCCGACCATGTTGAACGCGAGCGGGGCGAGGCGGGCGAGACGCGCTCGCACGGCGCCGGCGGGCTCCTCGCGCGGAACGAGGCGCACGCCGGCGGACGCCCCTGCCGGAAGGAGAAGCGCGATGAAGACGGCCGTGGGGAAAAGGCTTCGGATCGGCATCGGACGGCGGCGGGCCTCCTTCGCACGCTGACAGGGTCATCCGTCCCTAAGGACATCGGCACGACCCTGGTAGAATCTTTACACTAGAAATGCCGGTTGTCCGGGCATTTTTCGCGCTAGTCGCCCTGGTCTCGACCGGTGCCCTCCTCGCCGGGGCCGCGTCCGCCGGAGACGAGCGGCCGCGCGTGCTCGCCGTCGAGTTCTCCAACGACATCAACCCGGTCACGAAGGACTACCTCGTCGGCGCCATCGAGCGCGGGGAGCGGGAGGGATACGACGCCGTCGTCCTTCTCATGGACACCCCCGGCGGCCTCGACTCCTCCATGCGCGCGATCATCAAGGAGGAGCTGGCGGCGGAGGTTCCGGTGGTCGTCTACGTCTATCCTCCCGGCTCGCGGGCGGCCTCGGCCGGCGTCTTCCTCGCCATGGCCGCCGACGTCGCCGCCATGGCGCCGCAGACGAACATCGGCTCGTCGACGCCGGTCGCCGTCGGCGGCGGAGAGATCCCCAGCGATCTCAAGCGCAAGGTCGTCAACGATGCGGCCGCGTACATCCGGGAGCTCGCCGAGGAGCACGGCCGGAACGGTGACTGGGCCGAGCGTGCTGTACGGGTGGCCTCGAACCTGGGTGCGCAGGACGCGCTCGAGCAGAACGTGGTGGACTTCGTCGCGCCCGACCTCCCCAGCCTCCTCAACGAGATCGACGGCACGCGCACCACGCCGAAAGGGCTCGTCCTACGGACGGCCGGCGCTGAGATCGACACGATCGAGATGTCGCTCTGGAAGCGCATCCTCGACACGGTCATCGACCCGAACATCATCGTCCTCCTCATGTCGCTCGGCGTGCTGGGAATCACGGTCGAGATCTTCAATCCCGGCCTGATCTTCCCGGGAACGGCGGGCGCCATCTCCCTCATCGTCGGCCTCTTCGGACTCCAGGTGCTGCCCGTGAGCTGGGCGGGCGTGCTCCTGCTCCTGCTCGCCGCCGTGTTCTTCGCTGCCGAGGCGTTCGTCACGAGCCACGGCGCTCTCGCGCTCGCCGGAGCGGTCAGCTTCGTCGTCGGCTCGCTGATGCTCTTCGATCCGGCCGGACCGGCCTACCAGGTCTCGATCTGGGTCGCTCTCGCCGTCAGCGGCACCCTTGCGCTCCTGACCGCGTTCGCGGTGACGAAGGTCGTGCAGGCGCGCCGCGCACCTGCGAAGAGCGGCCGCGAGGAGCTCCTGGGCGAGGTCGGTGTCGTCCGCTCAGCCCTCGACCCCTCCGGGTCGATCTTCGTCCACGGCGAGATCTGGAGGGCCCGCACGAGCGGCGAGCCGCTTGCCCCCGGCGACCACGTGCGCGTCGAGGCGGTCGAGGAGGGACTCGTCCTCGAGGTCAGCCGCGCCGACGTGCCCGCCGCCGTAGGATAGACCCGCCCCCGAGAAAGGACTCCGTGCCCGAGTGACCGCCGCACTCATAGCCATCGCCGCCGTCGTCGTTCTGCTGCTCCTGCTCGTGTCCGCGTCCGTTCGCGTCGCCCGCGAGTACGAGCGGGGCGTGATCTTCCGTCTCGGCCGCCTGCACTCTCCGCCCAAGGGGCCGGGGCTCTTCTTCCTCATCCCGATCATCGACAAGATGGTGCGCGTCGACCTGCGCACGGTGACGCTGAACATCCCGCCGCAAGAGGTGATCACGAAGGACAACGTCCCCGTACGGGTCAACGCGGTCGCCTACTTCCGCATCATCGACCCGGAGAAGGCGATCGTCCAGGTGGAGAACTTCATGGTCGCCACTTCCCAGATCTCCCAGACCACGCTGCGGAGCGTGCTCGGCCAGCACGTGCTCGACGAGCTCCTCGCCGAGCGGGACAAGATCAACGCGATCCTGCAGGAGATCATCGACGAGGCGACGTCGCCTTGGGGCATCAAGGTCTCCATTGTCGAGGTGAAGGACGTCGAGATCCCGAGCGGGATGCAGCGGGCGATGGCCCGCCAGGCCGAGGCCGAGCGCGAGCGGCGCGCCAAGGTGATCGCGGCCGAGGGTGAGTTCCAGGCCTCCGAGCGGCTCAAGGACGCCGCCGCGGTGCTGGCCACGAATCCCATGTCGCTCCAGCTCCGCTTCCTACAGACGATGCTGGAGATCAGCTCCGAGCGGTCGTCCACCATCATCCTGCCGCTCCCCATCGAGCTCTTCACGCCGCTGATGGGCGGCGGCAACCGGGAAGCGAGCTGATCGAAGGCACGCCGCCGGAGCTGCGCCGCGACGCTGTCTCGGGGCGCTGGGTCGTGATCGCGCCCGCCCGCGCGCGCAGGCCGGGGGCACCACGGCCCGACGGAAGGCCCGTGCGTGAGGACGACGTTGCCGGCTGCCCGTTCTGCGAGGGACGCGAGACCGCCACGCCTCCCGAGACGTTCGCGCTCGGGCGGACCGGCCGCGCACCTGACACGCCCGGCTGGCGGGTACGGGTCGTCCCGAACAAGTTCCCCGCCTTCGGCCCCTGGTCGCGTGAAGGCGACCGCGACGAAGGCCTTTTCGCGCGACGCGCCGCCGTCGGGCGGCAGGAGGTCGTGATCCACTCGCCCCGGCACGTGCGAACGATCGCCGACCTCAGCGGCCGCGAGCTCGAGCAGGTCGCCCTGGCGTGGCAGGCTCGCGCCGAGACCGCGCGCGAGGCCGGCTTCGCCTACGTTCACACGATCGTCAACGAGGGCAGAGGCGGCGGCGCCAGCCTCCCTCACAGCCACTCCCAGCTCGTCTGGCTCGAGGAAGAGCCCCCGCTCGTCACCCAGGAGCGGCGCGCGCAGGAGGACGCGGGCGGCTGCGTCCTCTGTCGCGTCCTCGGCGGGGAGCTCGAGCAGCGCATCCGGGTGGTGGACGAACGCGACGGTCTGGTCCTCCTCTGTCCCTTCGCCGGCCGCCAGCCGTACGAGATGCTCACCGCCCCGCGCGAGTGCGAGACCGATCCCTTCACCAGCGAGCGGCTTGGCGACGCGCTCGGGCTCGCAGCCGAGGGCGTCCGCCGTCTGCGCGTGGCCGAGGGAGACGTTTCCCTGAACGTGTGGCTGCACGCAGCCGGACACTGGCACCTCGAGGTCATGCCCCGCTTCACCGTCCTCGCAGGTCTGGAGCTGGGATCCGGCTATTACGTGAACACGCTCGCGCCCGAGTCGGCGGCGGGCGTGCTCCGCGGGGCCTAGCCTCGCGCCGGCCGGGCTCCTGCGGAAAAGCTAGCCGGCGGCGACGGGCTCGGGGCGGCGGGGCGCCCGCTCGGCCTTGAACTTGCGCGCGGCGTCGATCGCAGTCGCGAGGTTGAGCCCCTTGTCCTTCCCCTGCTTGATGAGCATCACGATCTCGACGGCGTCCATGTCGTAGATGCGCTGCTTGCGCCCCTTCGTGGGGATCTGCGCCTTCGTCGTCCAGTAGTCGAGCTGCATCTTCGAGATCCCGGCGATCTGGCACACCTGCCCGAGGTAGAGCTCGACCTTGTCGAGGTGCTCCGAGAGGTCGATGGGATCGAGCAGGTCGACCTGGCGGGCAGAACTCATAGCGGCACCCTTTTCGAAGCGGGGGGAGTGGGATCTACGCTAGCACGGTCCGGCCGCCAGTTGGGAGAATGACCCAGGAAATCCGGCGACGTGCTCTGGGCGGGACGAGCGTCGCGGCTAGACGCCCGCGGGAGCCGCACCGTCCGGCTCCACGCCCGCGTCTTCTTCTGTTGCGCCGTTCGCGTCCGACTCGACCACGCGCGCGAGTGTCGAGACCCGCTCGCCCTCGCGGAGGCGCATGACGATCACGCCCTGCGTCGCCCGGCCACTCTGCTTGATCCCCTCAGCCGGGATGCGGATCACCGTGCCGCCGGTCGAGATCAGCATCACCTGGTGACCCTCGCGGACGACGAGGGCGCCGGCAAGCTGGCCGCGCGCCTCGGTGAGCTGTACGGTCTTGACCCCGAGCCCGCCGCGGCCCTTGACCGGGTACTGGACGATCCGCGTCCGCTTGCCGAAGCCGTTCTCGGTTACGACGAGGAGATCGGCGTCGTTGCGCGCGATGTCGGCGGCGATCACTTCGTCGCCCTTCCGCAGACGCATGCCGGCGACGCCTGAGGTGGCACGGCCCATCGGCCGCGCCAGCTTCTCGTGGAAGCGGATCGCCTGGCCCTTCCGCGAGACCATGAGGACGTCGTCATCGCCGGAGGAGTGGAGGACGCCGACGAGCTCGTCGCCGTCTCGAAGCTTGATCGCGATGATCCCGTCCGCCTTGAGGGGAGTGTTGTACTCCTCGAAGCGCGTCTTCTTCACGAGCCCGTTCCTGGTCACTGCGAGGAGGTTCTGCGCGTCCTTGAAGTCCCGGGTCGCGATTACAGCCCGGATCGTCTCGGTCTGATGGAAGGGCAGGAGGTTCACGATCGCGCGGCCCTTCGACTGCCGCGAGCCAAGCGGGAGCTCGTGCACCTTCAGCCTGTAGACCTTGCCCACGGAGGTGAAGAAGAGAAGGTAGTCGTGCGTCGAGGCGACGAAGAGGTGCTCGATGTAGTCCTCGTCCTTGAGCTCCATGCCCATGACGCCTATGCCTCCGCGCCGCTGCTCCCGATACGTCGTCACGGGCAGGCGCTTGACGTAGCCGGAGCGAGTGATCGCGATGACCATGTCCTCCTCGGCGATCAGGTCCTCGAGCTCCAGCTCGCCCTCGGCGGCGACGATCTCCGACCGCCGGTCGTCCACTCTCCCGTAGACCTCCTTGAGCTCGAGCAGCTCCTCCCGGATCAGCGCGTCGATCCTCGCCGGGTCGCCGAGGATCGCCCGCAGCTCGCCGATCCGCTCCTGCAGGTCGGCGTACTCGTCCTCGATCTCCTTTCGCGCGAGGCTCGTGAGCCGGGCGAGACGGAGGTCGAGGATTGCCTGAGCCTGGATCTCGGTGAGCTCGAACGTGTCCATGAGGCCCTGGCGCGCCGCGTCCGCGTCGGCCGAGCCGCGGATCAGCGCGATCACGGCGTCGAGATTGTCGAGCGCGGTCAGGTAGCCCTGGAGGATGTGCGCGCGCTCCTCGGCCCGGCGTAGCTCGTACTTCGAGCGGCGAGTGACGACCTCGCGCTGGAAGCCGAGGTAGTGGCTCACGAGCTCCAGCAGCGACAGCGTCCGCGGCACACCGTCCACGAGCGCGACGGCGTTGTAGCCGAACGTCGTCTGCAGCGACGTGTGCTTGAAGAGCTTGTTGAGGACGACCTTGGGGACCGCGTCGCGCTTGAGCTCGATCACCACGCGCATGCCCGATTTGTCGATGAAGTCGTCCACGTTCGAGATCTCCGGAATGACCTTGTCCTGGACGAGGTCGGCGATCTTCTGGATCAGGCCCCCGTCGCCGCCGACTCGAACCCCGAAGGGAAGCTCCGTGACGACGATCGAGGACTTGCCGCCGCGCAGCTCCTCGATGTGAGCACGAGCGCGGATGACGATCCGGCCGCGGCCCGTGCGATAGGCGTCGCGGATGCCCGCGCGGCCGACGATGATCCCACCGGTAGGAAAGTCCGGGCCGCGGACGTGTCGCATCAGGTCGTCCACGTTCGCGGTCGGCCTGTCGATCAGCTCGACGATCGCGTCGATCACCTCGGCCAGACGGTGCGACGGCATGTTGGTCGCCATCCCGACGGCGATTCCCGCCGAGCCGTTCACCAGCAGGTTCGGAAAGCGCGCAGGCAGGACGGTCGGCTCCCGGCGCGACTCGTCGTAGTTCGGGACGAAATCGACCGTGTCCGCGTCGATGTCGCGCAGCATTTCGGTGGCGAGGCGGGCGAGCCGGCATTCGGTGTAGCGCATCGCCGCGGCGGGCTCGACATCGAAGCCGAAGTTCCCCTGGCCGTCCACGAGCGGGTAGCGCAGCGAGAAAGGCTGCGCCATCCGCACGAGCGTGTCGTAGATGGCCTGGTCGCCGTGCGGGTGGAAGGAGCCCATCACGTCGCCGACGATGCGAGCGCACTTCTTGTACGGCCTGTTCGGCTGCATGCCGGCCTCGTTCATCCCGTAGAGGACACGGCGGTGGACGGGCTTCAGTCCGTCGCGGACGTCGGGCAGCGCCCGCCCGACGATGACGGACATCGCGTAGTCGAGGTAGCTCGAGCGCATCTCTTGCTCGAGCTCGCGCGGCTCGATCCGCCCGGGTCCGAGCGGGCCGGTCCCGATCTCAGACATCGATCACCGCGCCCTACACATCCAGGAAGCGGACGTCCTTCGCGTTCTGCTCGATGAAGGCCCGCCGCGGCTCGACCTGGTCGCCCATGAGGATGGAGAAGATCTGGTCGGCCGCAGAAGCGTCCTCGACGTCCACGCGGACGAGCAGGCGGCGCGCCGGGTCCATGGTCGTCTCCCACAGCTGCTCCGGGTTCATCTCGCCGAGGCCCTTGAAGCGGCTCAGGTGGAGGCCGTCCTTCGCGAGCGTGAGAACGTGCTCGCGCAGCTCATCGAACGTCTTCGCGACGGCCGTCTTCTTGCCCAGCTTGAGCGTGAAGGGAGGCAGGCCGCTCGCGGCGGCGACCTTCTCGTAGGCTTGCCGCAGGCGCTCGTATGTCGGCGACTCGACGAGCTCGGCCGGCAGGCTCACGTAGTGGGCGGCGCTCGTCTCGACCTCGACGACCTTCAGCCGCAGCTCGCCCTCGGCGCGCTCGAGCACGCTCAGGTCGTAGCCGTTCTCGGGCGCGGAGGCGATCACGGCCTCCGCAGCGTCGAGCGAGGCCGCGGGGTGCTCGACAAGGCGGTGGGCGACGACGAAGTGGGCACCCTCGCCGAACTGCGCGTGGAGCTTCGCCCGATAGCCCTCGAACGTCGCGAGAGCCCTCACGAAGCCGCCGTAGCGGCGCTCCGTGAGCGAGACGCGCTCGCCGCTCCGGTCCGTGATTTCGATCGCCTGGGCGCGCTCGCGGATGAGGAGCTCCTCGAGCTGCGCGTCCTTCTCGAAGTAGAACTCCTGATTGCCGACCTTCACCTGGTAGAGGGGCGGCACGGCGATGTAGACGTGGCCCCGGTCGATGAGCTCGGGCATGTTGCGATACAGGAACGTGAGGATGAGCGTGCGGATGTGCGAGCCGTCCACGTCGGCGTCCGTCATCACGATCACGCGGCCGTAACGGAGGTTCGCGATGTCGAACTCGTCCCCGATCCCGGTGCCGATCGCGGTGATCATCGCCTGGATCTCGGCGTTCGAGAGCACCTTGTTGATCCGGTTCTTCTCCGAGTTGATGATCTTTCCGCGCAGCGGCAGGATCGCCTGGTACGTGCGGTCACGCGCCTGCTTCGCGGAGCCGCCGGCAGAGTCGCCCTCGACGATGTAGAGCTCGGCCGAGTCGGGATCGCGGATCGAGCAATCGGCGAGCTTCCCCGGGAGCGACGAGTTCTCGAGCGCGCTCTTGCGCCGCGTCAGCTCGCGTGCCTTGCGCGCCGCCTGGCGCGCGCGGGCGGCCGAGATCGCCTTCTGGATGATCTGGCGCGCGTCGGTCGGGTTCTCCTCGAGGAACTCGGCCAGCCTCGCGTTGACCGTCTGCTCGACGAGCCCGCGGACCCACGGGTTGCCGAGCTTCGTCTTCGTCTGCCCCTCGAATTGCGGGTCGCGAAGCTTCACCGAGAGGACCGCGGCGAGCCCCTCGCGGACGTCCTCTCCGTCGAGGTTCTCCTCCTTCTCCTTCAAGAGGCTCTTCTCGCGCGCATACTTGTTCAACGTGCCCGTGAGCGCGGCCTTGAAGCCCGAAAGGTGCGAGCCGCCCTCGTGCGTATTGATGTTGTTCGCGAACGAGAAGGCCGACTCGACGTAGGACGTGTTCCACTGCATCGCGATCTCGACGGTTCCCTGCTCGGTCTCGCCCTCGAAGTAGACGATGTGGCCGTGCACCGCGTCCTTCGTGTCGTTGACGTAGGCGACGAAGTCGCGGATCCCGCCCTCGTAGTGGAAGACGAGCTCCTCGCCGCCGGCCCGCTCGTCGACGAAGCCGATGCGCAGCCCCTTGGTCAGAAACGCCATCTCGCGCATGCGCTGCGCGAGCACCTTCTCGTCGAACTCGATCTCCTCGAACACGTCGGGATCGGGCAGGAACACGATCGTCGTGCCGGTGTCCTTTGTCTCGCCGACTTCCTCCAGGTCGCCCAGAGGTACGCCCCGGCTGTAGGCCTGTCGCCAGACCTTTCCGTCGCGTCGCACCTCCACCGTGAGCGACTCCGAGAGCGCATTCACGACCGAGACGCCGACGCCGTGGAGCCCACCGGAGACCTTGTAGCCTTCCCCCCCGAACTTGCCGCCGGCGTGGAGCTTCGTCAGGACGACCTCCACCGCCGGCCGTCCCTGCTCGGGCATGACCTCGACGGGGATGCCGCGCCCGTCGTCCGTGACCGTCACCGAGTTGTCCGGGTGGACGCAGACCGTGATCTCATCGCAGTAGCCGGCGAGCGCCTCGTCCACGGCGTTGTCCACGACCTCGAAGACCAGGTGGTGGAGGCCGCGCGGGCCCGTCGACCCAACGTACATTCCGGGCCGTTTGCGGACGGGTTCGAGACCCTCCAAAACGGTGATGTCTTTGGCGTCGTAAGTCGTCTTGGCCATAAAAAAATCCCTGCTTTTAAGGGGATTTCTCCTGAAACGAAGTCTACCAGACGGGCTGGTCGGAGGGCTCCCCCTTTCGAGCCGCGAGACCGGCTGCGACAGCCCTGGCCGCGGCCGCCCGAAGCTCAGGATCCTCGATGGGTGCGACGATCCGCTCGGCCTCCGCCTGGGCAGCCGGCGATGGAGTCGGCACAGTCCGTTTCGCTTCCGTCACGGTCTCCGCACCGCGCTCCGGGAGGGGTCCCGGAGCGAACCGCAGCGAGGCGGGCAGGTCACCCTCCAGCCGCTCCGCGAGGCGGCTCCGCACATGCTCCGCGAGCTGGGCGAGCTCGAACGCCCAGGCGCTCGAGGACGTGTGCACGTGCAGCGTGCCGTCGCGGGCGATGCGCGCCGGCCACGCGTTCGCGGCGATCGCCTCTCCCACGGCGGCCGGCCACGCGTTTACGACTTCGGCCAGACCGGCGGACGCTCCGAAGCGCGACAGCTCGCGCTGCACGTCCTTGCCGATCGGATCCGGGCCCCAGCTCATGGACCGACCCTTCGCCGAAGACGAGCGGCGTTCATGCCGCCTCTGCCATGCTGACGTCGTCTTCGCGGTGGACGTGGACGTGCGCGGCCGCCGGTACAGCGGCCGCGGGCCATTTCGTCAAGTCCGTCGCAGTGACGATCGTCTGAGCGCCGGGCGGCAAGCCGGCGAGCAGATTGAGACGGCGGCTCTCGTCGAGCTCGCTGAGCACGTCGTCGAGGAGCAAGAGCGGAGCCGAACCGCGAAGCTGGGCCAGGAGCAAGGCCTCGGAGAGGAGAAGAGCCAGCACGCCCATCCGTTGCTCACCTTGCGAGCCGAACGTGCGCAGGTCGCGCCCACGAGCGCTGATGGACACGTCCCGAAGATGTGGCCCGGCTCCGGTCGAGCCCCGTTCGAGGTCGCGCTCCAGCCGGGCATCGAGCTCCTCGAAGGTGAGGCCGCGCTCCTCGTACCCAAGGCGCGCGGCCGCCAACCCGATCTCCTGGGCACGCTCGGCGAAGCCGGGCGCAAGCAGGCGGGCGAGCTCCGCCCGGCTTTGCTCGAGCTCGTCGCCGAGCCGGGCGACCTGCCGCGTCCACGGCTCCAGTACCTCGCGCGAGGACAGCCTGCCGGCCGCACGGCGGAGGGCCGCATTGCGTTGTGCAAGCGCGTGGCCGTACTCGGAAGGGAGGCCGGCGCGAGGCGGGAAGACTCGGCCGAGCATCCGGTCGAGGTACGTCCGGCGCACGATTGGGCCGCCCTTCACGACGGCCAGCCGATCGGGGGTGAAGACGAGCGCCGCCAAGCGCGTGCGCAGCTCGTCTGCGCCGGCGGCGGCGGCTCCGTTCAGGCGAATCCGCTTCCCCTCGCCCTGCGCGATCGTCACCTCGGTCTCTACGGGAACGTCTCCCTCCCGGCCGCGCAGACCGACACGCGCTGCCCGTTCGCCGAAGCGCACCAGCCGCGCCTCCGCACGCGTGCGGGGCGAGAACCCCTGGCTTCCGAAGTGCAGTGCTTCGAGGAGGTTCGTCTTTCCGACACCGTTCGGGCCGGTGACGAGCACGAGGCCGGGTGGAAGTGAGAGCTCGAGCCCGGCGTACGAGCGGAAGTTCCGAAGCGAGACCGCGCCGACGATCAGCCCGCGAGCCTGATCGGCATGATCAGGTACAGAAAGTCGTCGCCCTCGCCGTGGAGGAGCCCCGGCCGGAGCGGGCTGATGAACTTCAAGCGCACGGTCTCGTCCGTGACCGACTCGAGGCCGTCGCGGAGGAACTCCGCGTTGAAGCCGATCTCCATCGCCTCGCCGCCGTACGAAACGGGGAGCGACTCGTGCGCCTCCCCGACGTCCTGGGTCTGCGCGGACACCGTCAGCTGCCCCTCCTCGAAGCGGAGCCTGAGCGGCGACTTCCGCTGAGCGAGCAGGCCCGTTCGCCGAACGACGTCGAGTAACTCCTCGCGGGGAAGGCGCACCTCGGCCTCGAACTGCTCCGGAAGAAGCTGCCGGTAGTTCGGAAACTGCCCGTCGATCCGTCGAGCTGTTAACCACACGCCGTCCACTCCGAAGGCGACCTGGTTTTCCTGGACCCCCACAGTCAGCGTCTCGCTCTCGGCTGCTTGGGCAACCCGCATGAGCTCCGCAAGCGCGCGACCCGGCACGATCGCCTCGAACTCTTGCTTCGGGCCACGAGTGAGTAGTGTCTCCTTGACGCTGAGGCGATAGGAGTCGGTGGCCGCCATCACCACCTTCCCCCCTTCGAAGCGCACGAGAACACCGGTCAGCACCGGCCGAGACTCGTCGCGTGACGCCGACCGCCCAACGCGTGAGATCGTGTCCAGGAACGCCTCTCGGTCGACCGTGAACGCGCTGTCGGGATCGATCTCCGGCAAGCGGGGAAAGTCCTCCGGCCCATACGTGTGCAGCTGGTAGGACGCGGAGCCTGACATCAGTCGAGCGATTCCCTCCTCCGCCCGGTGCTCGAGCGCGACCTCGCCGCCGGGCAGAAGCCGCACGATGTCGACCAGCAACCGGCCGGGAACGACGACCGCGCCTTCCTCTTCCACCTGCGCATCGAGCAAGACCCGCAGCGAGATCTCCATGTCGGTGGCGGAGAGCTCCAACCGGCCGTCCACGGCGCGCAGCATGATCCCCGCCAGGATCTGAACGCTTGTCCGCGTCGATACGCCACGGCCGACGATCTGAAGCTTGTCAGCGAGCTCGTTCTTGCCGGCGGTGAGGCGCATCGTGGTGAGCGCAACGGTATCTATGGATGTCATTAAGAGAAACCTTTAGTCGTAGTCATAGACAGTGTGAATCACGGGGAAGACGGCGCGGAGCCGTGGAGCCATGCGCGGTTGCGCCTGAGGATGGTGCTGGGGAGAAGGAGCGGCTTTTCCACCGCCAACCGGGCTCCCAGGACATGTCCCCAACGAGGCGCAGGTCGTCCCCAGCGTTGTCAACGGGCCTGCTTGATCCGAGCCGTGAGCTCCTGGACGAGGTTGTAGACGTTTCGATCCTCGCGGATCAGCTTCGCGATCTTCGACGTGGCGTGGATGACGGTCGTGTGGTCGCGGCCGCCGAACTTCTTGCCGATCTTGGGCAGTGAGCTGTCCGTGAGCTCGCGAGACAGGTACATGGCGACCTGGCGCGGGTAGACGATCGACTGCGAGCGGCGGTCGCCGGTGAGCTCTTGCATGGAGATGCCAAAGCGGTCGACGACGGTCTCTTGGATCTGCTCGATCGAGATCTCTGCCATCTCCCCCTGTGGGAAGACGTCTTTGAGAACCTCCTGTGCGAGCTCGCCCGTCATCGGGCGGCCGGTGAGAGACGAGAAGGCGACGACCCGGGTGAGCGCACCCTCAAGCTCGCGAATGTTCGTCGAGATGAGGCTGGCGACGAAGGTCAGGACCTGCGAGTCGGGGACGTGGATGGCGTCCGTCTTCACCTTCTTGCGGAGGATGGCGATCCGCGTCTCGAGGTCGGGGGGTTGGATATCCGTGATGAGGCCCCACTCGAACCGTGAGCGCAGGCGCGCTTCGAGAGTGGCGATCGCGCGCGGCGGCCGGTCGGACGAGATGACGATCTGGCGGCCCGCCTCGTAAAGGCTGTTGAAAGTGTGGAAAAACTCCTCCTGGATGCGCTCCTTGTGCTCGAAGAACTGGATGTCGTCGATCAGAAGCACGTCGTAGTGGCGATAGCGCTGCTTGAAACCCTCGATGCGCTTGTCGCGTAGTGAGTTGATGAAGTCGTTCATGAACGTCTCGCTCGTGACGTAGCGCGCAGCCAGGTTGTGAGAATGCTCGCTGACGTAGGCTGCGATCGCCTGCAGCAGGTGTGTCTTCCCGAGGCCCGTTCCTCCGTAGATGAAAAGCGGGTTGTAGGCCTGCGCTGGCGCCTCGGCGACTGCGAGCGCGGCTGCGTGCGCAAAACGGTTCGAGGAGCCGATGACGAAGGAATCGAACGTGTACTTCGGGTTGAGCCCGTCCCCGGTGCGCCCGGGTTGCGGCGGGATGAGGAGGCCGCCCGGTTCGCGGGCGGCTTTGCGTGGAGGCTCGGCCTCGGCGACTGCGACTCGTACGTCCTTCTGTTCGCCCGACGCGTCGCGGACAATCTCCTCGAGGAGGCCGCGGAAGTGCCCCTCGATCCACTCGCGCGTGAAGTCGTTCGGCACGACGACAACAAAGGCACGGTCATCGCGCTCGCCGGCAACGGCCTCGCCGAACCAGGTGTTGTAGGTCGAGTCGTTGAGGGCGTCCCGAAGGCGGGCAGAGACCTCGGTCCAAAGACCGGTCGCACCCAGCCCTACCGCTCGCTCCACGCCCTTGTTCCGCCTCCAGCCTGACTCCAGGAACGCGCGATGATAGCAGCGCGCTCTTGCCGCCAGCAATGCCTTCGCCTGGGGAATTGCGAGAGGCAAAAACAGGTGGTTTGCAGGCCTTTCCATGTCTCCACATCTCTTTCCACAGGTGTGGAAAGATGCCCGCTTCGCGCTTGCCGTGCGCTGTTGCGCCTGTGGATGGAAAAGGTTGCAAAAAGAGCCTGCGCGGGGCTCGAAGAGCCTCCTCTATACTGGTCGCGCGGCCGCCGGTGCGGCCTTTTCCCCGATCGATCCTCTGTGAAGCGAACCTTTCAGCCGAACGTCCGTCGGCGCAAGCGTCGCCACGGCTTCCGGGCGCGCATGGCGACCCGAGGAGGCCGCGCGATTATCAAGCGCCGCCGGGCCAAGGGGCGCAAGCGCGTCTCTGCCTAGTGCTCCTGGAGGGGCACTAGGCTGTCTGCGGAGCCCGCAGTGAAGCGTCGCCACCGCCTTTCGCGCTCGCGCGACTTCGACGCCGTGTACCGCCGCGGGCGGTCGGTCTCCTCGCGCTACCTGGTGCTCTACTCCTTTCCGCGCGACGACGACCACGAGGGCGAAGCGCGTCTCGGGCTCGCCGTCTCCCGCCAGCTCGGCGGTGCTGTCGAGCGCACCCGTGTGAAGCGTCGGCTGCGCGCCGCGTTCGACGAGGTGTGGGAAGGGCTGCCGGCCGGACACGACTACGTGCTCATCGCGCGCCCGGGGTTGCCGGATGCGATCGAGAGCCGAGGGTTCTCGTGGCTCGTCGAGCGGGTGGGCGAGGTCTTCCGGCGCTCCGAGGGAGTGGAAGCACCGTGAGGACGCTCGTCGCCCTTCCCGTCCGCGCCTACCGCGTGGCGGTCAGCCCCCTCCTCGGGCCCCGCTGCAAATACCACCCGAGCTGCTCCCAGTACGCGCTCGATGCGCTGCGGGAGTTCGGGGTCCTGCGCGGACTCGTCCTCGCCGGCTGGCGGCTACTTCGCTGCAATCCGTGGAGCCACGGCGGGGTCGACTACGCCCACGACCAGACGCTCTTCCGAGCGCGAGGGGGCCGCCCGTGATCTTCGCAGGGATCACCGATCCCATCCAGCGACCGCTCGCCGCCCTCCTCGAGTGGCTGCACACGACGATCGGTCTTCCCTGGGCCTGGGCGATCATCGCGCTCACGATCATCGTCCGGATCGTGATCGTGCCGCTCACGGTCAAGCAGATCCGCTCGATGCAGCACCTTCAGGCCCACGCGCCCGAGCTGAAGGCGCTCCAGCAGAAGTACAAGAACGACAAGAAGCGCCAGCAGGAAGAGGTCATGCGCTTCTACCGGGAGAACAAGATCAACCCCGCCGCGTCGTGCCTCCCGATTCTGCTCCAGATCCCCGTCTTCATCTCGCTCTTCTTCGTCCTGAACGGCTTCGACGACGACATCTTCCCCGAGTACCGGGCGCAGGGCGAGACGATCAGCGATCTCGGGTGGCTGGGCATCGTCCCCAGCATCACCGACAACATCAGCACGCACTGGTCCGGCTACCTGCTCCTCGTGATCTACATCGCGAGTCAGGTCGCGTCGACGCTCTTCATGGCGACGACGATGAACAAGCAGCAGCGCTACATCTTCATTGCGCTCCCGTTCGTCTTCGCCTTCTTCATCGTCAACTTCCCCATGGGCCTCATGCTGTACTGGGTGACGACGAACCTCTGGACCGTCGGGCAAGGGCTCGTAACGCGGAGGCTCGTGCCGAAGCCGGAGCCGCCGCCCAAGCGCACGTCGAGGACGCCGCCCCGGGCGCCTGCGCCCTCCGGCGACGGAGCGACCGTGGAACGAGCGCAGGAAGCCAGACCCGCGGCTGGACAGCAACGCGTGCGCAGACGCAAGAAGAAGGGACCCAGGTCGCGGCGATGAGCGAGCAGGGGCAGGCTCTTCCCGAGACGGCGGTCGAGGCCACGGGGGAAACCGTCGGCGAAGCGAAATGGTCTGCGCTCCGCGAGCTCGAGCGGCGCTTCCCCGGGGTGGAGGAGTCCAACGTCCGTTTCACGGTTCTCTCGGAAGGCGAACGTGGCCTGCTCGGCGTCGGGTACGCGCCCGCCAAGGTGATCGCCGCCCTCACCGGCCCCGCTCCCGCGCCGCCGGCCTCCGAGGAGCCAGGCTCTTCGGCCGCGCTCCTCCGAGAGCTCCTCGAGCGCGTCACTGAAGCCCTCGGCTGCCGCTGCCGGGTCGACATCGCGGAGGACGAGGACCGGCTGTACGCCACCCTCTCCGGCTCCGACCTCGGCCTCGTGATCGGCAAGCACGGGCACACCATCGACGCGGTCCAGTACCTCGCGAACGCGATCGTCTGGAAGGGCAGCGAGGACAGAAAGGAGATCGTGGTCGACGCGGCCGGCTACCGGGAACGGCGGCGCGACTCGCTGACACGCGTGGCCGATCGTGCCGCCGCCGACGCGCTCGAGGGCGGACGACCGATCGCCCTGGAACCGATGACCGCGGTGGAGCGGAAGATCGTTCACCTCCATCTCGCCGAGCGGCAGGACATCGCTACGTCGAGCGAGGGCACGGAGCCGAACCGGCACGTCGTCGTCGCCCCGGCCGCTGACTGAGGACGCTCGGCTCGAACGCTGGCTCGAGGCGCTCGTCGCCACGCCTGGGTTGACGGCGGTGCGGAGCCTCGACGAGGCGCGGCGGGTCCACCTCGAGGACGCTCTGGCGGCGTTGCCGCTGCTGGGGGAGGGACCTCTGGTGGACGTGGGCTCGGGAGGGGGCTCGCCCGGACTTCCCCTCGCGGCCGCCCGGCCCGAGCTCCGCTTCGACCTGCTGGAGTCCCAACGGCGCAAGTGCTCCTTCCTCGAGGAGATAGCCGGCGCCTTTCCGAACGTCCGGGTGGTCTGCGCACGCGTCGAGGAGCACGCTCGGGGACGAGGGCGGGAGGCGTACGGGACGGCGCTGGCGCGAGCGCTTGCGCCGCCCCCGGTCGCGGTGGAGTGGTGTCTTCCGCTCGTCCGCTTCGGCGGCCGGGCGATTCTCTTCACGGGCGAGGTCGAGCTGGAGGCGTCCGCGCAGGCGGCGGCCGAGGTCGGCGGTGGGCCGCCGGAGGTCCACGAGGTGCCGGGGAGCGAGCGCCGGCGCCTGCTCGTCTTTCCCAAGATTGCGCCCACCCCCGAGCGCTTCCCGCGCCGGCCTGGGCTCGCCCGGAAACGTCCTCTCGCCTGAGTAGCATCGCTCCCGTGGCGGGAACCGTGCTCGCGCTTGCGAACCAGAAAGGCGGTGTCGGAAAGACGACGACGGCCGTGAACCTCGCCGCCTGCCTCGCCGAGGCGGGCGCGCCGACGCTCGTTGTCGACCTCGACCCGCAGGCGAACGCGACGTCCGGTCTCGGAGAGCGTCCGCACGGCGGCTCGATCTACGACCTGCTCGACGGTGCGCCTCTGGAAGACGTGGTGCAGGAGACCCGGTTC
>JBOHAJ010000270.1:0-2065 GCA_050697715.1 Gaiellaceae bacterium | reverse complement strand
CTTCTACGTCGACTACACGGACCGTGAGGACCGCGTCAACGTCGTCGAGTACCGAGCCCGTGACGGCCGGGTGGACCCCGGTTCGGCTCGTAGCCTCCTGCTGGTCGACAAGAAATCGACGGGCCACAACGGCGGCCAACTCGTCTTCGGGCCCGACGGCGACCTCTATGTCAGCGTCGGCGACGACGAGGAGCCCCAGGTGCATCCGCAGAGCCTCGAGCCGGGCAACCTGCTCGGGAAGCTCCTGCGCCTCGACGTCGAAGATCGCGAGGCGGACTGGCGCGTGGCGGCTTACGGCCTTCGCAATCCCTGGCGCTTCTCGTTCGACCGGGAGACCGGCAGTCTCTGGATCGCTGACGTGGGCGAGTTCACGTGGGAGGAGGTGAACCACGTCCCGCGCTCCGATCGGGGACTGAAGAACTTCGGCTGGGACGCGTACGAGGGGCACGAGGCGGTCGTGGGGGACGAGGGGGGCCACAACGAGCCGCAGGGGCCGGGCGAGCTCGTCTGGCCGGTCGCCGTCTACGGCCGCGAAGGCGGGTGCGCCGTGATCGGCGGCTACGTCTACAGAGGCGAGGACATTCCGGCCGCGCGGGGACGCTATTTCTACGGCGACTTCTGCACCGGCGCCGTGTTGAGCCTCCAGCCCGCCCGGCCCCGCCGTGTCCGCCACGAGCTCGACCTCGGGACGACGCTCGCCTCCTTCGGCGAGGGCGTGGCCGGGGAGCTCTACCTGGTCTCGCGGAAGGGCAGCATCTTCCGGCTGAGCGGCTGACCGGCTCCCCGACCGCCCGGATCTCGCATGATCCCCGCGTGGGTCGGATCGCGCGTGTGGAGGCATGGCCCGTGAACGTGCCGCTCGAGGCGCCGTACGAGATGGCGCCCGGAGTCGTCGCCGGCATCCACCGCACGGTCGTCCGGGTGACGACCTCGGACGGCGTCGTCGGGCTCGGGGAGGCTACGGCTCCCGAGGACGCCGCCGCGCTCCGCGGCGAACTCGGCCAAAGGCTCGTCGGCAGGGACAGCTCCGGCCTGCTCGCAGAGCTCGGTCGGGTCGAGCGGCCCCCTGTTCAGCACCGCAGCGACGGCAAGGTGCTCATTCGCAACCCGCTCGCCGGCGTCGAGATCGCGCTCTGGGACATCGAGGCGCGCGAGGCGGGCGGTCCGCTCCACGAGCTGCTCGGCGGCGCATGCCGAACGGAGGTCCCCTTCACGGAGTACTTCGCCTACCGCGACGGGCGAGAAGGATCTCCGTCCGACGTCGCCGCCTACTGCGCTCGGATGGTCGACGAGCACGACTCGCCCACTTTCGAGGGGAAAGTCGCCGTTCGTTCCGTCGACGATGACCTCCGCCTGGTGCGCGAGGTACGCGCTGCGATCGGCCCGGAGAGGCTGCTCCGCCTGGACGCGAACATGGGTTGGCGAATCGACACGGCGCGGCAAGCCCTGGCCCTCCTCGAGCCGTTCGACGTCGCGAACGTGGAGGAAGCGGTGGGGTCGTTCGCCGAGATGGCGGAGCTGCGGCGCTCGACGGCGATCCCGTTCTCAGCTCACATCCCCGACATTGAGCTCGCGTCCGAGCTCG
The DNA here is from genome assembly GCA_050697715.1 of Gaiellaceae bacterium. GTDB lineage: Bacteria > Actinomycetota > Thermoleophilia > Gaiellales > Gaiellaceae > DASQWP01. The sequence continues at coordinate 480 of JBOHAJ010000270.1, read as the reverse complement.
GGGTGCCCGACGCGATCGTGATCGGACTCGGCTTCTGCGGCGGGATCGCCGGAACGCGCGAATTCATCGCCGAATGCGAGGCGGCCGGAGTCGCCTTCTGGTTCTACAGCGGCGATCTCGGCATCGCCACGAGCGCGTACCTCCACGTCGCCGCCGCGACCCCGCACGTCGACCGCCCGAGCCAATCGCTGCTCCGTTGGACGACGGACGACGTGATCGCCGGGGGTCCGTTCTCACCAGAGCGCGGTGTCGTCCCCGTGCCGACGGGACCCGGCCTGGGCGTCGACCTTGACGAGGACGCGCTGGCCCGCGGCGTCGAGCGCTTTGCGCGCGAGGGGCCTTACGACTTCTATTCCGGCCCGCCGCTTCCACGCTACTGACCCTGGAAGCGCAGGGGGTCGGGTCTTGCGATCAAGCACCTTGTCCGAGCCTTCGGGGGGCCTTCATCAAGGGATGAGAACTGTAGGAGCCGTATCCATC
>JBOHAJ010000269.1:0-3419 GCA_050697715.1 Gaiellaceae bacterium | reverse complement strand
CGCTCCGAGCCCACGCGAGCGCAAGCGCGCCGAGTCCCGCGAGAAGGGCCGCGATGCCGACGATCAGAGCAACGATCGCAAGGCCGTTGTCGTCCTCGTTCGCCGCCCCCGAGGCGGCAGTGGGCTCGGCCTCGGTGGTGGTGGCGGTAGTGGTGGCGCCCGTCTGCCCGCCGCCTTCCTCTTCCTCCGGTGGGAGCACCGCGACCGTGGGCGCGGGCGACTCGGAGTCAGGCGGACCTATCCAGCGAACCACCTCCCCGTTCGAGTACGTCTGAATCGCGGGGAAGACGAGATCCTCGCCTGGAGTCTCGGGAACGCGGAAGCTAACTCCGAATTCCTCGAACTCGCCGGGCGCGATCTTGCCGCCGGACCACGTCACGCTCGCGATGTGCTCGGTGATCTGCTCGCCCTCTTCCTCGACAGGCTCGTCGAGGGGCTCCATCTCGATCGATCGCTTCCAGCCGGGCTTCGGCTGGAAGCTCGCGGAGATGATGCTCTGGGGGAACCGAACCGTCACTTCGATCGTGTCGGCTTTGTCACGCTCGTTCGGAACGCGAACGGCGAAGCGCGCGAAGCCGCCCGCTTCCCACTCATTTGGGTTCAGCGTGACATGGGCCGCCGCCGCGGAGGTGAACAAGAGTGCGGCCGCGACGGCGGACAGGAAGGCTCGGATGAACACTGTCACTCCTCCCTAATGGGAACTGAGACTGTTTGCGTGAGGACTTCGAACTCGCCGCGACGGGCCTCGATGCGCAGCTGCCAGTCGCCGGCGATAGTGAGTTGAGCTCCGGAAACGACCCAGCCGAGCTCGCCCGCCGGTTTGGCCGAGAAGCGCAGTGGGCCGATGCCCTTGCCGGCGAGGCTGGCCGAGATGGTCACCTCTTCCAGGGGCGTTTCGGCGGCATGCTCGGCATGGAGCATGAGGTGGATGACGTTCGCTCCGGTCGTTCCAGGCTCGACTGAGAGCGAGGCAGGCATATCGCCGAGCTGCAGGGGCATCTCGGCGGCGCCGTGCATCTCGATCTCGGTCTTCGCGGGCGGGGCATTGACGAGCACCGCCGTCACCCCGACCACGGCGATCATGATCGTGAGCTCCGCGCCGGCGGCCTGCAGGAAGCGACGCCGCTCCCCCCGCGAGGCGATTTCCGCCTTGAGCCTCGGAACCGCGTAGCGGTTGTTATAGGCGCCGAGGGCAAGCAAGGGGAGGAGCAGCCCGACCTTGCCAAGCAGCAGAAGGCCGTACGTCGTCTCCCAGAGGGCCCGCCACGTGCGCACCTGCAGGTAGCCGTTGACGACGCCCGCGATTATCAGGACTCCGACCGACCCCATGGCCATCAGCGAGAACCGGGGGACGCTTCGGGTTGCGAGCGGCCACCGGTCCCGGCCCGCCAGCGTCAACGCCAGGACGACGAAGCCGAGCCCCCCGGTCCACATCGCCGCCGCGGTGATATGGGCGACGTCGGCGGCGAAGCCGAGCGGGCCGCTCACACTCGCGTGGCCCGACGCGGAGGGCGTCATGAGCATCCCCACTGCGACGAGGCCCGCACCGACGAGGCCGATGCGCTCGACGCGATCCGGCGAGCGCCGGAGGCCGAGCGCGATGCCGACGAGGCTGAGGGCGAGGAGGATCCGAACGAGGGACGCCTTGCCGAAGCGCGTTTCGAGCACCGAGGAAACCACGTCCCAACGGAATGCCTCCACGAGGCCGAAACCCCCGGCCGCGGCCCCCTGGAAGACGAGACCGAGGGCCGCGACGATTGCGAGAGCTCCCGCGAGCACCGCCAGTAGGCCGTAGAGGTGGCGCCGCAAGGCCACCTCCGCGGACACGAGCGCCACCGCGAGTGCGGCGACCCCCCCGGCGCACAGCAGGAGAAGGGCGAAGTCGAAGAAGCGTCCCCCCGTGTAGAAAACCGACACGAGGGTGGGCGTCCCCTGGAGAACCTCGGCCGCGATGCCGCTCGGCTGCGGGCCCGGGGCTCCGACGTGGAAGACGAACGCACCCCGGATCGGATCCGAGTCGGCCGAGATAACCCGCCAGGTCACCGTGTAGGTGCCGTTGGCAAGTTTGTCCTCGATCGCAACCGCGACCTCGCTCGGCTTGGGACCCAGGATCTTCCCCGAGTCGACTTGCTTTCCGTTCCCGTCGAAGACGCGGACCGACCCGAGCGCCGATTCGACTGCCTCGTTAAAGCGAAGCAGCACCTGTTTCGGCGACTGCTCGACGACCGCGTCGTTCGCAGGCTGGGTCTCCTCGAGCACCGCGTGAGCGGCCGCGTTCGGCGCCAGCGCAAAACCAAGGCTGAACGCCACCAGGAGCGTCGGCAACCAACGCCTTGTCTTCCGCGTCAGCGGGTGAATGATTCATCCTCCTCTCGCCGTCGAGCCGCGCCGTTGGCGCGGCGTGCTTACCGCAGGAGGAGATCGGGCGGTGCGCGCTGCCCGTGGCCGAGCGCGAGCAGCCCAAGGCGCGGCTCGCGAATGTCAACGGCATGCGATGAGCCGACCACGGGCAGGATGCGGCGGCGCGCGGGCCGCAGGATGTCGCCCACGGTGCGGGCGACCGCGAGCAACGCGCGCGCGAGGATCCAGGCCAGAAATGCGAACGGGACCTGAAGGAGGGCCCCGAGCGCAAACGTCGGCTCGAGGACCGCGTCGATGGGAAGCTCGCCGGTGTGGAGAAGGCGCTCGAGGTGCTCCTGGACGACGAATGCGAACGGCGGCAGGAGCGCAAACAGCGACGGAGCCGGCGCGGCGACGCGCCCGCGCAGTACGCAGCCGCCTAGCCCGAGGACCACGAGCGTAACGCTCACCGAGACCAGCAGCGCCGGGTCGAGGTATTCGTGTCCTGTGGCCTCGAGCAGGTGTCGACGTTCATCCGATTCGGGGACGCCGATTCGATAGGCGACCCCGTGTGCCGCCGCCCAGCCGCCTACGAGGAGCCCGAGGAATACCAGCCACGCGAGTCTGCTTCTCGTCACCTAGAGCTCCACGAGCGAAAGAAGCGAGGCCGCGGTCAGCGCTGCGACGACGAGGGCGAGGAGAACGCTCGGGGCGAGCGCGCCGGTCGCCCGCCGGGGGACGACGGTCCGCGCGAGCGCGAGGGCTCCGACGAAGAGAACCACCTCGAAGGAGGTCGCCAGCGTATCCGCGAGCTCGACAGGCTCACGCTCGCCTGCGCCCGGTCCCGCCGGGATCCCGGCCGTACGCGTGACGATCCACATGACGACGATGGCTGCATTGCCTGCGGCGCCGACGAGATAGAGCAGCCGCGAGGGAGCGACCACGACCCACAGCGCCCAGAGAAGCTGGGCGATCGCCGCGCCGATGAAGAAGAGACCCTGGCCCCAATACTCGTCCCAGTGGCCCGGGATGACGACGAAGTGGATAACGGCGGCTCCCGCCGAGAGAAGCGCAAGCGC
>JBOHAJ010000268.1:0-12202 GCA_050697715.1 Gaiellaceae bacterium | reverse complement strand
GCGGTACATCCCGGGCGTGGAGGCGGCGACACGGTCGTAAACGCGCGAGACGCCCTCGAGCGCCTCGCGCGGTGCCACGAGGCGCGCCTGACCGTCCCAGGCGACCGGTGCTCGAAACTGCGCATACGCCGTCGCGAGGTCGATCTCGCCGCAGAGCGAGGCCATCCCGTACCCGAACCGGCCGTAGATGGCGCCCTCGGAAGCCCAGAGCGCCGCCAACGGCTCGCCGCGGGACCGCACGTCGTCGAGCTGGGCGCGCGTCATCGCCGTCAGCACGCCGCGCCGCCTGTGCGTCGGCATGACGCCCACCACGGTGACGCCGGCCGCCGGCAGGCGTCCGCCGGGGACGGTCAGCTCGAACGAAAAGGCTCCCGCTCCGCCGACAGCCTCGCCGCCGTCCCAGGCCGCGTGCAGGCGCCCAGGGGCGAGAAGGCGGAGAACCCGCTGGGCCCGGTCCTCCTGCGGCTCGCTCCCGAAGTAGAGCCAGATGGGCCGCAGCGCCGCCAGCGCTTCGTCCGGCCCCGCTGCGCGGATCTCGACCCTCACAGCTTGTCGAGCGGCGCGTAGTCGAGCATGAGTCGCCGCTCGGCCCCGTCGTCGGCGAAGCGCACCGTGACGATGCCGTCGGGCTCGATGCGCGTGACGACTCCTTCCCCGAGCGTCGAGTGGCGCACGGTGTCGCCGGTGGAGAGGTCGGGCGCGAGAGCACGCGGCTCGAGCGACGACGCCGGCGCCCCGTACGCCCGCCACGACGCGGGCCGCAGGCGTTCGCGCGCGACCTCGTCCTGCGGCAGCTCGTCGAGGAAGCGGCTGGGCAGGTTGTAGTTCCGCGAGCCCCAGAGCGAGCGCGCGGACGCATGCATGAGTGTCAGCCGTTCCTGCGAGCGCGTCAGGCCGACGTACGCCAGGCGCCGCTCCTCCTCGAGCCCCTGCTCCTCGAGCGAGCGAGCGTGCGGGAAGACGCCCTCCTCCATCCCCACGAGGAAGACGGCGCGGAACTCGAGCCCCTTTGCGTTGTGCAGCGTCATCAGCGTGACGAGGCTGCGCTCCTCGGAGAGCTCGTCCTGGTCGGAGTAGAGCGAGATCTGCTGGAGGAACTCGGAGAGAGACGGCTCGGTCGCCCCCGCCTGGTACTCCTGGGCGACGCCCACGAGCTCCCGGAGGTTCTCGCTTCGGCCCTGCGCCTCCACCGTGCGCTCGGCCTCGAGCGACTCGAGGTAGCCGCTGCGGTCGAGGACGCGCTCGACGAGCTCCGGCACCGTCAGCTCGCCGGCCACCGCCATGAGCGACTCCATCAGGGTGCGGAAGCGCTGCACCGCGTTCAGGGGTGCGCCGCCGATGCCGGCCTCGTCGGCGCGCGCGAGCGCCTCCCAGAGGAGGATCCCCTGCGAGTCGGCGAACGACTGGAGCCGCGCGAGCGACGCGTCGCCGATCCCGCGGCGCGGGCGGTTGGCGATGCGGGCGAGCGAGACGGCGTCCGCCGGGTTGTCCAGCACCTGGAGGTAGGCGACCGCGTCCTTGATCTCGGCCCGCTCGTAGAAGCGGGGGCCGCCGATCACCTGGTAGGGAATGTCCTGGCGCACGAGCACGTCCTCGATCACGCGGGACTGAGCGTTCGTGCGGTAGAAGACGGCGACCTCCGAGCCCGCGTAGCCCTCGTCCCCGAGCGCGGCGATCTCGGCTGCGACGAAGCGGGCCTCCGCGTGCTCGTCCTCGACCTCCACGACACGAACGGGATCGCCCTCGCCCAGCTCGCTCCAGAGATTCTTCGGCTTCCGCTCACGATTGTGCGCGATGACAGCGTTCGCAGCGCGCAGGATCGCGTTCGTCGAGCGGTAGTTCTGCTCGAGCGCGATCACGCGCGCGCCGCCGAAGTCGCGCTCGAACTCGAGGATGTTGCGGATGTCGGCGCCGCGGAAGGCGTAGATGGACTGGTCGGGGTCGCCGACGGCGAAGACGTTCCGGTGCTCCCCCAGGAGCTGGAGCAGCCGGTACTGGGCGTGGTTCGTGTCTTGGTACACGTCCACGAGCACGTAGCGGAAGGCCTTCTGCCAGCGCTTGCGGGCCTCGGGGAAACGCTCGAGCACGGTCACCGTGACCATGAGCAGGTCGTCGAAGTCCATCGCGTTCGAGCCGAAGAGCTTCCGCTGGTAGAGGTCGTAGGCGTCGGCGACCGTCTGGTCGTAGAAGGAGGCGACGCGCGCGCGGTACTCCTCCGGCCCCACGAGCTGGTTCTTCGCGTTGGAGATCTGCGTGTGGATCCCGCGCGGGGCGAAGCGCTTGGGATCGCGATCGAGCTCCTCCAGGCAGGACTTGACCACCCGCACCTGGTCGGCCTGGTCGTAGATGGTGAAGTTGGAGCGGTATCCGAGCCGCGGCGCCTCCCGGCGAAGGATGCGCCCGGAGGCGGCGTGGAAGGTCATCACCCACATGCGCGGCGCGATCTCGCCGAGGATGCCCTCCAGGCGCCGCTTCATCTCCTCCGCCGCCTTGTTCGTGAACGTGATGGCGAGCACCTCGTGCGCCTGGACGCCGCAGGCGGAGACGAGGTGCGCGATCCGGTACGTGAGCACGCGCGTCTTCCCCGAGCCGGCCCCCGCCACCACGAGCACCGGGCCCTCGGTGGCGAGCACGGCCTCGCGCTGGGCGGGGTTCAGCTCGGCGAGATACTGCTCCGGCGAAGCGACGGCCATGGCGACGATGGTATCGAGGCCGCCGCTGCGCCTTCGTCAGGAGACCAGGTTCGGATCGATCTCGTGTAGCGCGAGGTCGAGGTAGTCCTCGGCGTCGAGGAGGTGCTGGTGAATCCGCTTCAGGCGCTCGTCCAGCTCGAGCTTGCCGAACGGCTGGCGGACCGCGTAGACGATCTCTCGGGCGGCATACACCTGCTCCTTGACCGCCTCCAGGTCGATTCCCTCCACGTCGCCTCCTAGAAGTAGAACTGGCGCCAGGCCGACCACCAGTCTTCGGCGCGCGAGACGATGCGGAGCGGTCCGGTCACCTCGACGCCGAGGCGATGGCGGTAGGGGTCGGCGAGGTCGGCCACGGAGAACTCCACCTCGATCTCGCACGGCTTCCCAGGGTCGTACGGCTTCATCGCCGCCCGCTGCTCGACCGCGCGGCGCGCGCCCTGCTCGATCAGCTCGCGCGCCCGCACGGGCGGTACGTGGCGCGCGCTGAAGCGCCCCAGGCCCTGCTTGACCTCGACGGTCACCAGGTCGGAGCCGAGCAGCTCGCTCGCCTCCCGGCACGCGGCCCGGTCGCCCGTGACGAGGCCGACGGGGCAGTTCCAGGCGCCGCAGAGGGCCGCGTTGATGCCGGTCTCGCCCACGGAGACGCCGTTGAACCAGAGCCCGCGGTAGTCCTTGCCGGAGACGGTGTGGCTCAGAACGCCGTCGGGAGTTCCGGCCTTGGCGTGCATGGCGACGAAGAGGGCGGCGTCGCACCCGTCCTCCAGGAACTCCGTGTACTCCGTCCACTCGTTCTGCACCACCCATTCGCAGTCCGGGTCGAGCAGCTCGGGGACGAGCGAGTTGAAGCTCCAGCCCTTGCCCGCGCCGTGGCAGTCCATGACGACGATCTCGGTCGCGCCCGCCGCCTTTGCCCCGCGCACGGCGGCGTTGATCTCCTCCGTGTAGAGCTTCCGACCCTCCTCGTAGAGGGACTCGCCGCCGTCCGTCTGCTGCCACTTCGTGATTCCTGCGACACCCTCCATGTCGCCGATCACGATCACGCGCATCGTTCACCCCCCGAGTTGGTCGGCGAGGGCTGCCTCGAGCCACGCGGTGGCCTCACCGAGCGCTTCCTGGTCAGCCGATTTTAGGACGACCTCGACCTCGGGGCCATCGTCCAGAAAAGACGGGTAGCTGCCGACCGTGACGGCCGGATGGCGGCGCGTCGCCTCCTCGAGGACAGCGACGATCTGGCCCTCCCCGGTGCGGTAGCGACGCCGCCACGTCACGATTGCGCGGCCGCGGAACCGCTCCGCGATCGAGTCGAACATCGCCTCCATCTCGCTCGGGAGCCCGGGCAGGACGTGTACGTTGTCGAGCGTGAAGCCGGGCGCGCCGCCGCGCGGGTTCTCGATCGGGACTGCACCCGCAGGCAGGTTGGCCCAGCGCGCCGCGTACTCGCCGAGACCCCGCGCGTCGAAGCGGCTCCGCAGGCGCTCGGCGAGCTCCGGAATGGGATCGCAGCCGACCGCGAACGCCTCCGCGACGGCCTCGCGCGTGATGTCGTCCGGCGTCCCCCCGAGCCCTCCCGTGACGACGACGACGCTCACCCGGTCCTTCTCGGCGCGCAGGACGGCGGCGATCTCCTCCACGTCGTCCCGGACAGCCGCGAGCAGACGCACCTCCACACCGAGTCCTTGCAGGCGCCGGGCGAGCCAGGACGCGTTCGTGTTCTCGACGTCCCCTGACACGATCTCGTTCCCGACCGTCAGGACGACGGCAGAGGAAACGGTGTTTGCGGACATGTGCCGGCCGACGATACCGACGAGACGGCGCCGGAGGCCCTATCCTCCCCGGCGGTGCCGCTTTTCCAGAGGAGCACGTCCGAGCTCCCGCTGCGCCAACACCTCGAACGGCTTGGCGTCTCCGAGGCCTGGCTGCCGTCCGCCGAGGCGGCCATCCGCCACTGCGAGAGGGGCGAGTACTTCGAGCCGGTCTTCAGCGTGGCAGGCCCCGCTCCAGCCCGCTCGGTCGTCGCCCTCATGCGCCTCGAGCCGTTCGTGGCCGCCGAGATCGACTGGAGTGTCTCGCCCAGCGAGTCGCCGTTCTGGGTCGGAGCGGTGGGCGACCTCAAGGACGAAGCGTTCCGCGATGCGGCCGATCGCTTCCTGGAGCTCTTCGCCTTCGAGCGGAATCCGACCTCCGAAGGCGAGCTCGACCGGGCGCTGCGCTCGATGGTGGCGGCGGTCGAGGCGTCCGTATCCGCGAGCGGCGAGGACAGTCTGGAGGCGGCCGCGCTCACGGGCGTCTGGTCGCTCGGGTCGGGCGGCTACGTCTGGCGCCTGGCCGAGAGCGCCGTCGAGAGCGGCGACCTCAACCTTCGCGCCGACCTGGAGCGCGAGGTGGAAGCGGTCGTCGCGTCGGCGCCGGAAGAGTCTTTGCCGCCGGACCGGCTACTCGCCTGGGCGGCCGCCGAGTGCACGCGCCGCAACCTCCTGCTCGGTTCGGGCTCGCCCGGCGGCTGGGCAACCGGCGGGGAGTTCCTCCGGCGCGGTTTCCGGTTCGTGCGGGAGCACGTCGTCCCCGAGGACGCTCGCATCCCGGCCAAGGACTGCTGGTATGCCTTCTCTTTCGGGGTCGCCCTGTACGAGGTGGACGACGGCCTGCGCCGCCGTACCGGCGCATCGCCGCCTCAGACCCAGACGACCTCGGCCCGCGCGCGCCGCTCGTAGAGACTACGTGTCGCGCTCCACCCCGGCCCCCGGCTGGGCGTTGACGAGTCGGACGAGCGGCACGTCGGCCATCCAGTCGACGACGCTGACGGCGCCCGGGTCCTGCCCGAGCCGGAAGACGGCTTCCGGCGGCAGCGCGAGCGCCTCGGCGAGGACGACGCGGTTCACGCCTCCGTGCGCGACGACGGCAACCGCGTCCCCCGTGTGCCTCGCTCGCAGCTGTGCGAGCGCTCGGCTCACACGCCTTCGGAGATCCTGGTAGCTCTCCCCGCCGGGGAAGCGGACCTCGGTCGGTTGGTGCATCCAGGCCGCGTAGAGCGCCGGGTGGGCAACGGCGATCTCCTCGTAGGTCCGCCCTTCCAGCTCGCCGAAGTCGAGCTCGCGGAGATCCTCGTCCACTACCGTTGTGAGCCCGTGCGCCGCCGCGATCGGCCGAGCCGTCTCGAGGGCGCGCCTGCGCGGGCTCGCGTAGACGGCAGCGAGTGAATGCCCTTCGAGCGCCTCGGCGAGGACCCGCGCCCGGCGGCGTCCCTCGGGCGAAAGGCTCACGTCGAGCGCTCCGTAGCAGCGCCCGCGAACGGCCGGATCGGGCTCGGCGTGCCGGACGAGCACGATCCGCGTGGCCTCGCCTGCGGGCGGGAGGGGCAGCGTCACCTCGCACCCGCGGCCGCGACGAGGGCGAGCGTGCCGACCACCTCGGCGGCGGCACCGAAGCCGTCGCCGGTCACGCCGCCGAGCCGGCTGCGCAAGACTGCGGCGAGCGTTAACACGGCCGCCCCGGCGACGAGGACCATGACGCCCGTCGTCTGCAGGCCGACAGCGGCCAGTGCTGTTCCGGCCGCGAGCGCTGATCCTGCGAGCACAGCGCCGACCCCGACGTGGTCCGTGAGCACCCGCCCGCTGCCCGCCTTCTCGCGCGCGTACCGCAGCGCGACGGCGAGCGGCAGCGGCGCTGCGCGTCCGAGCGCGAAGGCGGCTACGACGGCAAGGCCCGCACGAGGGCTCGCGAGCAGCGAGGCGAGCGCCGCCGTCTTCACGATGAGATCGAGCACGAGAGCGGACGCACCGAAAGCGCCGATCCCGGGCTCGCGCATGATCGCCAGCGCGCGCTCGCGCGACCGTGCGCCGAGCCCATCGGCGGAGTCCGCGAGCGCGTCCAGGTGAAGCCCGCCCGTGAGCAGCGCCTCGAGCGCGACGGCAAGCCCCGCGGCCACGAGCGCCGGCAGCGGCCGTGCGAGCAGCTCGGCGGAGAAGCCCACCGCCGCGCCGACGGCCGCGCCGACGAGCGGAAAGAGCGCAGCGCCCCGCCCGACGTCGGCTCCCTCGAGCGCAAGGGCCCGGCCGACTGGAAGGCGCGTTAGGAACGCGGTCGCGGCCGCCCCGGCGCGGAACGCGAGGGAGAATCGGCTACGGGCCCGCACCGCGGATCCCGGCTTCCTCCAGGCTGGCCATGTCGGCGAGGAGCGCGAGCGCTGCACCGATGACCGGAAGGGCCAGGGCCGCCCCGCTTCCCTCGCCGAGTCGGAGTCCGAGGTCGAGGAGCGGCGAGAGCCCGAGCGTCCGGAGGATGAGGGCGTGTCCCGGCTCGGGAGAGAGGTGGGAGGCGATCATGGTGTCCACGGCGCTGGGCGCCATGCGCGCCGCCACGAGCGCCGCGGCGGCGGTGATGAAGCCGTCGAGGACGACGGGAAGGCGGCGCGCAGCAGCACCCAGCGTGACGCCGACGAGGACGCCGATCTCGAAGCCTCCGAGCGAGGAGAGGACGGCGAGCGGATCGCCGGGGTCGGGCTCGTTCACCGCCAGAGCACGCCGCACGACGGCGATCTTGCGAGCGAGCCCCTCGTCGTCGAGGCCGGTCCCCCGGCCGCAGACGGCTTCCGGCGCCGCGGGCAGGAGAGCGGCGCTGAGCGCGCTCGCGGACGTGGTGTTGGCGATCCCCATCTCGCCGACCGCGACGAGACCGACGCCGTCGGCCGCGAGTTCGTCGGCCAGGCCGATCCCGCCGGTCACCGCCTCCAGCGCCTGCTCCGCCGTCATCGCGGGGCCGTAGGTGATGTTCGCCGTCCCCGCCCCGATACGAAGGGCGCGGATCTGCGGGTGGGAGACCGGTTCCAGGACGCCGGCGTCCACGACGAGGAGGCGCGCGTCGGCGGCGCGTGCGAGGACGCTGACCGCCGCGCGGCCGCTCGCGAAGACCTCCAGCATCCGGCGAGTCACCTCCTGCGGATAGGCGCTCACGCGCTCTGCGGCCACGCCGTGATCACCCGCCGCGAGAACGAGGGCGGACTCGAGACGCCCCGGTGCCGGAGTCCCGCGGATTCCGGCCACCCGACCGGCCAGCCGCTCGATCTCCCCCAGGCTCCCCGGCGGCTTCGTCTTTCCGTCGAGCGCCTCCTGAGCGGCCTGGCAAGCGGCGGCGTCGGCCGGCGCGACGCGCGCGAGCGTCGCGTCCAGCAGGGTGCGGCGCTCGTCCTCGACCGCGCCCTTCACGGCAGCTCGAACCCGCCGAGCCCACTCGCCGGGACGAGGCGGACGAGCCGGCCTGCGACGACGAGCAGCGACTCCTCCGCCGCCTCCGCGCAAATCGCGTTGACCCGGCCGAGGATGTCCCGATACGCCCGGCTGAGCGGCGTCGCCGGGACGATACCGAGGCCGACCTCGTTGCTGACGAGGATCGCCGGCGAGGAGCGCGAGGATGCCGTGTCCGCCACCCGGTGGGCCTCGCTCTCGATCGCGTCGCCCTCCCAACCGCGCTCGAGCAGGTTCGAGGTCCAGAGCGTCAGGCAGTCGACGATGACGCAGGCGTCCGCGGGGGATTCGCCGATCGCCGCGACGAGCTCGACGGGCTCCTCGACCGTGCGCCAGTCCGGAGGCCGCTCCTCGCGATGACGGCGAATCCGCTCGCGCATCTCATCGTCCCGGCCCTCGGCTGTCGCGACCATGACCACGGAGCCCGAGAAGCCCGAGGCGAGCCGAACCGCGAGCGCCGACTTGCCGCTGCGGGCCCCGCCCAGCAGGAGGACGAACGGCATCAGGCGAGCCCCGCCTCCACGGGCTGCGGAGCCGGCCGGACCGGCACGACGGCGATACCGGTCTCGTCTTCCACGATCCGAACCGACGCCCCGTAGTGCCGTGCGATCAGCTCGTGCCTCAGCACCTCCCGCGGCGCGCCGCTCGCGACGTGCCGGCCCGCGTCGAGGAGGACGAGCCGGTCCGCGTACTGGCCGGCGAGGGTGAGCTCGTGCGTCGCGCTGACGACGGTGAGCTCGTGCTCCCTCCGAAGCGACTCCACGAGCTCGAGGACCTGTTGCTGGCGTCCCACGTCGAGCGCGCTGGTGGGCTCGTCCAGGAGGAGCAGCGGGGCGTCCTGCGCCAAGGCGCGTGCGAGGACGACACGCTGGCGCTCCCCGCCGCTCAGCGACCCGAGCGGGCGGCGCGCGAACTCCGTCAGCTCGAGCGCCGAGAGGGCCCGCTCCACGGCCGCAAGGTCACTTCTTCCGGCGCCGCCGGCGTACGGGATGTACGGGGTCCGGCCGAGGAGGACGTACTCGACGACCGTCAGGTCGGGCGGGGTGACCGGGTTCTGCGGCACGACGGCGATGCGTCGCGCCGTCGCACGGCGCCCCATCCGTTCGAGCAACTCGCCGCGGAGGGTGATGGAGCCGGTGTGCGGGACGAGCCGGGCGACCGCGCGCAGGAGACTCGTCTTGCCCGCGCCGTTGGGCCCGATCAGGCCGAGCCACTCGCCGCCGGCGACCGAGAGCGAGACGCGGTCGAGCACCCGCGCACCGTCGAACTCGACCGAGACCTCGGCCAGGACGAGCGAGGTCACGGCGCCACCGTGCGCGTCGTCCGCAGCACGACCGCGAAGAAGGGAGCTCCGAAGAATGCGGTCACGACGCCGATCGGGAGCTCCGCAGGCGCAAGCGCCGTCCGAGCCAGCAGGTCGGCGAGGACGAGGAAGGCCGCCCCCACGAGGAGCGAGAGCGGGAGCACGATGCGGTAACTGCCGCCCGCGACGAGGCGGATCGCGTGAGGGACGATGATTCCCACGAATCCGATCAGGCCGCTCACGGCGACGGCCGCAGCTGTTCCGATCGTGGCGGCCGCGACCACGAGGAGTCGCACGAGACCGACGCGCACGCCCAGGCTCGCGGCCTCGTCGTCACCGAGCGTGAGGACGTCCAGCAGCCGGCGGTGGAGGAGGATGACCGCGGAGCTGAGCGCGACGTAGGGGAGCACGATGAGGACGTCGCGCCAGCCCGACGTGGAGAGGCGGCCGAGGATCCAGGCATAGACCTCCTGCAAGGTGTCCGTGTTGCGCTGCTGGACGAAGGTCTGCACGGCGGTCAGGAACGCGGCGACCGTCACCCCGGCGAGGACGAGCGTGGCGGGTCCGCGGCCGCCGGCCACGGAGCGACCGAGGAGGTACGAGGCCGCGACGCCGACCGTCGCGCCGACGAAGGCGGCCAGCGGCCGGAGCTCGTCGCTGGCGCCCACCGCTCCTCCGTAGGCGATCGCGAGCGTCGCGCCGAGACCCGCGCCTGCTGCCACGCCGAGCAGGTACGGGTCTGCGAGGGGGTTGCGAAAGACGCCCTGGTAGGCTCCTCCGGCCAACGCGAGCATCGCCCCGACGAGCGCCCCGAGGACGACCCGCGGGGCCCGGAGCTCCCAGAGGATGGCCTGCTCGCGCTCGGAGAGCGGCGAGCTGACGTCGAGCAGAGGAAGGTGACTCGCCGCCTCGCGCGCGACGGCAAGCGCACCCAGGTCGACCGGGCCGATCGAGAGACCCAGGAGCACGGAGCCCACGAGCGCACCCACGGCCGTAAGGCTCCAGGCTGACGAGAGGCCGGGCGCGCTCAGGGCGAACCGGCTGGAGCCGGGCCGCGGCCGCCGGCGCGTTCGGCTCACCGGCGGCTCATCGGGATGCACGGAGCTCCGCGACCTTGCGGCCGACGAGTCGGACGAAATCGAGGATGCGCGGTCCCCACCGGGAGGCGACGTCATCCCTGACCGGCACGACGGCACCGTTCTCGACGGCCCCGATCCCCTTCCAGCCCGGGCGCGCGGCGACCGTTTCCGGTGTCTGGCCGCAGCACTTCGTGTCCGCCAGCACGATCAGGTCGGGATCCTCAGCAAGGATGTACTCGGCCGAGAGCTGCGGATAGTCGGGTGCCTCCCCGCCCGCACCGTCCGCGATATTGCGGAGGCCGAGCAGCCGGTAGATCGAGCCGATGAAGGTCTTCGAAGTCGCCGAGTAGTAGTCGGGCCCCAGCTCGTGGTAGACGCTGACGCCCCCTTCGCTGCCTCGCGCCTTCTCGACGAGGCCGGCGATGCGGGACCGCAGCGAAGCGACGAGATCGGCCGCGGCCCGCCCACGCCCCGTCGCGGCGCCGAGCTGCTCGATCTGCTCGTAGGCGTCGTCCAGGTCCTGCGCCGCCGGCTGGAGGAGCACGGGGATCTCGAGCCGCTCGAGCGAGCCTACGAGGCCCCCCGGATCGAAGGCCGCGACGACGAGGTCTGGCTCGTACCCCGCAATCGCCTCGGCGTTCGGCGTGTAGCCGGACAGCTTCGTTCGCGGCGCCTCGCTTGGGTAGTTCGACTGGTCGTCGACGGCGGCTACCTGGGCGCCGGCACCGATGGCGAAGAGGGACTCGGTGGCGGTCGGCGAGAGCGAGATGATTCGCGTGGGCCTGTGCTCCAGCGTGAGCTCGCCGTTGGCGGCGTCGATGGTGACGGGGAACGCCGCAGGCGCCGCCGGAGGCGAGGTGGTCGCCGGGCCGGCGGCGCCCTCGTCGCCGGAGCCGCAAGCGGCCAGACCGAGGGCGAGAGCCGTCCCGACAAGAGCGACGAGCCTCCTGCCGAAGGCCGAGAAGACTGGAAGCACGTTTCCTCCTTCCGCGAGGGGAACGAGTCTCAGGCGGGCGGCAGGTCTTCTGACTCGGGGCTCCCCCCTCCGCCGCCTTCCCGGCCTCGCGGCCAGTGGCGTTCCGGCGGAGGAGCGTCTCCCCTCACAGCGGCGGGACCGTGCCGGACTCGCACCGGCTTCCCTTTCCGCACGCCTTTCTGTCGGGCGCAGCTTAACGCTCCGGTAGTCTGGCCGCCCGATGGTCGCGACGCGCCTCACGATCTGGGCGCCGGTCGTCCTCTGGGCCGGTCTCATCTTCACGCTCTCCTCGATCCCGAGCCTCGACAGCGGGCTCGGCACTTGGGACCTCGTCCTCCGCAAGCTGGCGCATTTCGTCGAGTACGCGATCCTCGGCGCGCTCGTCCTCCGCACCCTGCGGCGCGAGCCGCTGGCCGTCCTCCTCGGCTCGGCCTACGCGTTGACGGACGAGGTGCACCAGGCGTTCGTGACCGGGCGTCAGGGCTCGCCGTTGGACTGGGCGCTCGACACGGCCGGCGTGATCCTGGGCGTCGTCCTCTTCGCGCGTTGGCCCCGCTGAGCGCCGTCGCGATCGACCTCGACGGCGCCCTCGGCGACACCCGGCCGCTCTGGCGCGACTTCCTCCGGGAGGTCGCACGTCGCTTCGAGTCGATCGCCCCCCTCGATCCGGACGCGCTCCCGGACGACCGGGCCGCGGCCGCGGAGGAGCTCGACCGCTGGGCGCAGGGCGGAGTCGGCGACTGGCGGGCGGCGCTCGAGCGCTTCGCCGAGGATCGCGCGCCGGTCTACCTGCGTCCAAGCGCTGAGGCGAGCGCCGCCCTGCGGGCGTTGCAGGCGGCGGGCTGCCGCCTCGGCGTCTTCACCGACGCGCCAGAGGAGCTCGCCCGCGTGGCGCTCGCTCACCTTGGAGC
>JBOHAJ010000267.1:0-11328 GCA_050697715.1 Gaiellaceae bacterium | reverse complement strand
GACGAACAGACCTCTGGTGTATCAGTCGTCGTGCCAACGGCGCTGCTGATTAGCCACGTCTGGATGGGATAACCGCTGAAAGCATCTAAGCGGGAAGCCCACCTCGAGATGAGGCTTCCCATCCCCTCGAGGGAGTAAGGGTCGTGGGAGACCACCACGTTGATAGGCGGGACGTGCAAGCGCAGCAATGCGTTCAGCGGACCCGTACTAATCACCCGAGGTCTTGATTTTGAACACCGCAATGTCGCTATGGAGTTTTGAGGGTGCTGGCGCGAACGCAGCCCGGCCGAGACAACTCACGCTTTCCGGCGGTCACAGCGGCGGGGAGACACCTCTTTCCATTCCGAACAGAGAAGTTAAGCCCGCCAGCGCCGATGGTACTCGGAGGGTAACCTCCCGGGAGAGTAGGACGCCGCCGGTTTATCTTCGAAGGGGCCGCACGCGCGGCCCCTTCGTCGTTTTCGGCGCACCATCCGCTAGCCGCCGACCGTGCACCGCCTCAGCGTCATCCAGCGATTGAAGAGCCGCGGATCCGCTCCGCGGCGGTCGCGCAGCCACTCGAAGTGGACGCGGTGCCGGCTCACCTTGCCGGCCTCGTCCTCGAAGGGCTGGAACCACCCGAACCAGTGGACGACGTTCCGGCTGCCCTCGAACCTCGTGTTCCTCGTGGTCCCTGAGCGCGGTTGAACGGTCGTCCACGCGTCCGTCTCCTCGTTCAGGATCAGCCGCTGGAACGTGACCCGCATGTACCCGTGCGCCGGGCTGGTCCGCCAACGCGTGTGCGCGCGCACGCGGCTGAGCTCCTCGCCGACGACTCCGCAGGCGAGCCGCTTGGCCTCCCAGGAGTACGGGCCCGACGTTCCCGACCAGTGGGAGAAGGGGTGGCCGCCGGCTGCTTGCGCACCCCCGAGCGCCGCCAGGGTGAGAACGCCGCCGACCACGGCGAGACGACGTGGGCCGCCCACGAGCATGTTCACCTCCTCGCCCGGCCGGGTCGAACGGGCCGCAGAGATTCCCGGCAAGCAAAGAACCTACTTGCAGGCGCCGACGGACTCAACGGTCCGACGAGCTAGGCCGCGCGAAGCTTCTCGCGCCAGTCCGGATCGAGCACCCGCAACCGCCGCACGCGCTCGCCGACCGCGGGATGCGTCGAGAACATGGCGGCGAGGCCCACGGGCTCGAAGGGGTTCACCGTGTAGAGCGGCTCTGTCACCGGGCTCGCCCGGAAGGAGACGAGCTCCATCGCCTGCTCCAGGCGGATGAGCGCGTCCGCCAGCCCGTGCGGCGTCTCGCACACGCGTGCGGCCAGCGCGTCGGCGGCGAACTCGCGCCGGGGCGAGAGCAGGGCCTGGATCAGGGAAGCCGCGACCGGGCCGAGCACGAAGAGCAGCGCCCGCTCCAGCCAGCCTCCGATGCGGCTCGCCTCCACGAGCCACCCGGCGATGAGGACGGCGGGCGTCACGACGACGAGGTCGCGGTGACGCGCATGGGCGAGCTCGTGGGCGAGCACGCCTTCGAGCTCCGCCGGCGGCAGCGCCGCCAGAAGTCCCTCCGTCACAGCGACGCCGAACGCGGTCGCGCCACGCCCCACGGCGAGGGCACGCGGATGCCCGTCCGGGATCAGGTACACCTTCGGTCGCCCGACGCCGGCCTTCAGCGCCAGGCTCTCGACGGTCGAATGCAGGACGGGAGCCTGGGCGAGTGGAAGCTCGCTCGCGCCGAGAGAAGCGAGGATGACACGGGGCCCGTACCAGTAGGCCGTCGCGGCCATCAGGAGCCCGACCACGAGGAAGACGCTACCGAGGCGGAACCCGCCGATCCACCACCCCAGCGCAAGCAGGCCCCCGGCGAGGCCTCCGAGGAGGAGGTACGCCTTCGCCATGTTGCGGGCCGCGATCCAGGTGCTCCGCACCGGGCGCGCCGCCTACGTCTCGCCGTCGCTCTCGGCGAGGCCGCGCGGCGGCCAATCGGGCTCGGGCGCGTCGCAGCGGCTGGAGCAGTGGAGGGAGGCGATGTTCTGGAGCGGGATGAGGATGTGGCCGTTGAGCTCGATGTGCGGGACGCCCTCGATGGCGCAGTAGGCCGTCAGCGTCCCGTCCTGGTACTCGCCCCCGAAGAGCTCCACGTCGACCTGCTCGCCCTTGTACTTGTTGGTGTAGTCCTCCACCGGCCGCTCAGTCTATCCGCCGGATCGTGCCGTTCTCGACGGCCACCGCGGACAAGCGTGCGTTCGGCTCGACGGGATGGAGGCGGCGGTAGGAGTAGACGTCCATGCCTGCTGCCTCCGCGTGCGCCGCGCGGATCGGGCCGCCGTGCGAGACCGCGAGCACCCGGCCCGCTGGGTAGGTGGCGGCGATCTCGCGGAGGGCGGCCAGGACCCGCTCGGCCATCTCCTCGTACGACTCGCCGTCCGTCCAGCCTCGCCCGCCGCTCAGCCAACTTCGAAAGCCCTCCGGAAACCGGAGCTCGACCTCGGCGCGCGAAAGGCCCGCCCAGCTGCCGACGTCGACCTCGCGCAGGGCCGCCAGGGGGGTCACTTCCATGCCCTTACGGGCGGCAACGATCTCGGCTGTCGCGAGCGCACGCAGGAGCGGGCTCGCGTAGACGGCGTCGAGCGGCTCGTCGGCGAGGAAGTCCGCAAGCTCGCCGGCCTGCTCGACACCCCGGTCCGTCAGGGGTCGATCCGTGAGGCCCTGGAAGCGGTTCTCGACGTTCCAGTCGCTCTCGCCGTGGCGTGCCAGGTAGATCGTCGTCATCCAGCAAATCCTAGGCAGAGAGCGCAAGGACGTGACTCTTGCAACGTTCTCGAGCGCGGAGTACGCTGACTCGAGTTAGCGATCGCTGGAGGCCGGTGCGGCTCAGACGTTCCCAGCGGGGGGCCGTGACCGCGGTGACAGCACTGGCAGTCGGTCTCCTCGTCACCGGCAACGCGCTCGCAGACACGAGACGGATCTCGGACGGAAACGACCGCCCGGGCCCTCTCGACATCCGCTCGGCGAGCCACGGGCACGCCGGTACACGGGTCGTCCACACGATCTCCACGTTCAGCACGTGGTCGATCGGTCTCCTCGGCCTGAGCACGCCCAATCTCTTCGCGCTCGAGATCAGCACGGACGCGGATCCGGCCCTCGAGCGCGTTGTCCTCGTCTTCTCTGCAAACGGCCGTATGGTCGCGAACGTCTTCAGGCTGCCGGGCGGAAGCTTCATCGGTTCCGCGACCGCCTCGAGGCCCAATGCGCGAACCGTGCGCGTGTCCATCCTCCGCTCCCGACTCGGAAACCCGGTCGGCTACCGCTGGAATGCAACCTCCCAGTACCAGGCGGTCGGTACGTGCAGCCGCGTCTGCATCGATCGCGCGCCCAACTTCGGCCGTGTCCTCCACGACATCACCGCCCCCGCCGTCGGGCTGACGTCGTTTCCGGTCATTCCGCCCGACATCGACTACGACGTCTCGTTCCAGGTTTCGGACAAGGGCGGCGCCGGCCTCCGCCGCTGGACCCTTCAGCATCGCGAGCTCGGAACGGCGCCGTGGACGCAGGTGGCAACCGGGACGACGGGCGGATTGAAGAGCCCCCACTACATCTCCGCCGAGGACACCGACGACCAGTTCCGCGTAGTAGTCGTGGACAGGCACGGGAACGTGCGGGTGAGCCCGATCAGGCTCGTGTCCGTGCCTCTCGACGACCCGGCGCTCACGTACAGCCCCGGTTGGAACGCGGGCGCCGGGATGTCGACCGACTTCCGCGTGACCAGACACGCCTCGGCGACTGTTCTCGACACCGCCACGCACACGTTCACCGGACGCTACTTCGCCTGGGTGGCGCCCGGAGGCGGGGATGGGATGGCCTCGGTCCTGACCGAAGACGGGCTGACGGACGTGATCCTCGCCGGCTTCGCTGGCCCGCGCAGGATCGTCTTCGAGCACACGTTCGCCAGCGTCGCAATGCACTCGATCACGATCACGGTGACCGGCGGCACCGTGCCCATCGACGGGATCATCGTCCGCTAGACCGAACACGCGGCGGTAGGCTAGGCCGCCGTGGACCTCGGCCTCCGCGACCGCGTCTGCGTCGTCACCGGCTCGACGGCCGGCATCGGCCTCGAGACCGCGCGCCTCCTGGTTCAGGAGGGGGCGCGCGTCGTCGTCAACGGCCGTGACGCCGAGGCTGTGGAGCGCGTGAAGGACGACATCGGCGCCGCTCTCGGCGT
Source organism: Gaiellaceae bacterium (assembly GCA_050697715.1). Classification (GTDB taxonomy): domain Bacteria; phylum Actinomycetota; class Thermoleophilia; order Gaiellales; family Gaiellaceae; genus DASQWP01. Next base: position 7,119 of record JBOHAJ010000267.1, on the reverse strand, counting down.
CCCCGCCGACCTCTCCGAACCCGAGGCGCCGCTTGAGCTCGTCCGCGCTGCGGAGGACGCCTTCGGGAGCGTCGACTGCCTCGTGAACAACCTGGGCGTTGCCTATCAGCGGAGCTTCGACGAGCTGACGGACGACCACTGGGAGGCGATGTGGCAGCTCAACGTCATGAGCTACGTCCGCGCGATCAGGGCGGTGCTCCCTGGTATGCGCGAGCGTGGATTCGGCCGCATCGTCAACGTCAGCTCGTCCGCCGGGAAGCGCCCGTCGACCGGGATGCCCGACTACAGCGTCACGAAGGCCGCCGTCCTGTCACTCTCGCGCCTTGTCGCCGACCTCTACGCGAAGGACGGGATCCTCTGCAACGCCGTCACTCCCGGGCCGACGGCCTCGCCCGCGTGGCTGGCGCCCGGCGGGCTCGCCGACCAGGCCGCCGAGCGCACGGGAAAGACCCGCGAGGAGGTGCTCGAGGGCGTGGGGAAGGGGCGCCCGCTCGGACGCCTCGCCGAACCCGCGGAGATCGCCGCCGTGATCGTCTTTCTGTGCTCGGACCGTGCCAGCTATGTCACGGGAGCCGCGTGGAGCGCAGACGGCGGCACCGTCCCGATCATCATCTAAGTTGGGGTAGACCATGCCCGATGTCGCAGGGAGGGTGGCCGACGCGTTCGAGGCCCGCATTCGCGAGCAGGAGGACGCCTGGCTCTCGCCGCTCGCCGTGCGCTCCTACGAGTCGCGCGGGCGCGCGCGCGAGGAAGAGGAGGAGTGCCGGCTGCGTACGCCCTTCCAGCGGGACCGCGACCGCATCGTCCACTCGAAGTCCTTCCGCCGCCTGAAGCACAAGACGCAGGTCTTCATCGACCCGAAGGGCGATCACTACCGCACCCGCCTCACGCATACGCTCGAGACCGCGGGCATCTCGCGGACGGTGGCCCGGGCGCTGCGCCTGAACGAAGACCTGACCGAGGCGATCGCGCTCGGGCACGACCTCGGACACGCCCCCTTCGGCCACACGGGCGAGGAGGCCCTCGACGAGGTGCTCGAGGGGCGCTTCGGCCGGCGCTTTCGCCACAACGAGCAGTCGCTCCGCGTCGTGGAGGTGCTCGAACGCGAGGGCCGCGGCCTCAACCTCACCGAGGAGGTGCGCGACGGCATCCTCACTCACACGGGCCCGACCGAGCCGGCGACGCTCGAGGGAAAGATCGTGCGCGTGGTGGATCGGGTCGCCTACATCAACCACGACATCGACGACGCGCTCCGGGCCGGGCTCCTACGGGCGCAGGAACTGCCTCAGGACGAGATCGCCCTGCTCGGCGAGCGCGGATCACGTCGCATCGACACGCTCGTGCACGACCTCGTCGAGGCCTCCGCCGAGGCCGGCGACATCGTCCAGAGCAAGGAAGTCGGACGGGCGATGCTCGACCTGCGTGCCTTCATGTTCGAGCGCGTCTACCTCGGCCTGGAGGCCAAGGCTCAGCGAGAGCTGGCGATCGAGACGGTGCGGCACATCTTCGACCACTTCCTCGCGCATCCCGACGAGCTGCCGCCCGACCGCCCGGGCGACCTGCCCACGCGCGTGACCGACTACGTCGCCGGCATGACCGACCGCTTCGCCCTCGCATGGCGCTGATCACGCCGTCGTCGATCGACCAGGTGCGGGCAGCCGCGGACATGGTCGAGATCGTGTCCGCCCGGACACCGCTCAGGAAGGTCGGTTCGCGCTGGACCGGCCGCTGCCCCTTCCACGAGGAGCGCACGCCGAGTTTCTCGGTCAACGCGGTGGACAAGCTCTTCCACTGCTTCGGCTGCCAGAAGGGCGGAGATCTGATCACCTTCGTGAAAGAGACCGAGGGGCTCGACTTCGCGCAGGCCGTCGAGTGGCTGGCCGACCGCTACCACATCCCGCTCGAGTACGAGGAGACGACGCCCCAGGTCGAGGCGGGGCGGAAGCGACGTGAGCGCGTGCTCTCCGTGCTGGAGGCGGGGGCAACCTTTTACTCGCGTTACCTCTGGGAGACGGCGGCGGGCGAGCCGGTGCGCGCGTACCTGGCCGAGCGCGGGCTCGGAGAGGAGGTGTGCCGCGAGTTCCGCCTCGGGCTCTCGCCCGGCGGAGACATGCTCGCGGCGAAGGCCCGTACGAAGGGCTATGCCCAGGACGAGCTGGTCGCCGCAGGCCTCGTCAATCGGCGTGGAAACGACTACTTCGCCGGCCGGCTCGTCTTCCCGCTCGCGGATCCACGCGGTCGCGTGCTCGGCTTCGGCGCCCGTCGCCTCTCCGAGGACGACCCCATCCCTGCCAAGTACGTGAACTCTCCCGAGGGCGAGCATTTCCGCAAGGGCTCGCTCGCCTACGGGCTCGACCGGGCCCGCGAGGCGGTTGCGAAGGAGGACCGTGCGGTTGTCGTCGAGGGCTACACAGACGTGCTGGCCCTCCACCAGTCGGGTCTGAAGACGGCCGTAGCCTCGATGGGAACCGCCCTGACCGCGCCTCAGCTGAAGGAGCTTCGGCGCCTCACTCGGCACCTCTACCTCTGCTTCGACGCGGACGCAGCCGGCGAGGCGGCGACCCTTCGGGGCATGGAGCTGGCGGTCAAGGAAGGCTTCGCCGTCCGCGTTGTCGCGCTTCCGCCGGGGCTGGATCCCGCTGAGGCGGTGGACAGCTTCGAGGAGCGGCTCGCGTCCGCGGAGAGCTACGTCGGGTACCGCGTACGGCTCGAGATCGAGCGCACGCCCAGCGCCCAGGAAGCGTTCGAGCGAGTGCAGGCCGTCCTCGCGCAGGCTCCGCCGGGCCCCGACCAGGAGGAGGCGGCGAAGTACGCATCCGACCGGCTCAAGGTCACGCTCCGCGTCGGCGCCGGTACCGCGCCGACGATCGCGCAAGCTCGTCGGAAGGTCGTCGAGGCGGGGGAGAGGCTCGAGCGCGACGCCCTCGCCGGGTGCGTCGCCCATCGCGAGCTCCTCCGGCTGCTGGCGGAGCTCTTGCCCGAGCACTTCGACAGCGCGCTCCACCGCCGCCTGCGCGCGTACCTGGCCGAGAGCGGCGAGGCGGACTCGGAGGTCGTCGCGCTGCTGGCCGAGCTCGACGCGCGGGCCGCCGCGGAGGGAATCGACGAGGAGACCGGGAAGCAGCTCCTCCTCAAGCTGCGCGCGAGGCAGCTCCGACGCGAGCTCGCGGAGGCCGACCCCGAGCAGATCAAGGAGCTCCAGAACGCGCTGACGAAGATCCTCGCGGCGGCCGGAGAGCCGGTCTAAGGGTGCCCCTTCCAGCAATGCACGCCTGCACTACCGGAAGGGGCACCAGCTACACTCGGGCCGAGCGATCCCCGGTAGCTCAATTGGCAGAGCATCCGGCTGTTAACCGGAGGGTTGCTGGTTCGAGTCCAGCCCGGGGAGTAGAAAGGCCCGCACGTGCGGGCCCCATCGTGTGCAGGAACGCCGGCGCGGCCTAGTTCTGCACCCGGAAGGGCAGCACCTCGACGCCGGTGTTCGTGCCGTCCGCTCCCGAGCCGTCCAGGTGCCGGGAGTGGGCGATCATGACGAGCTTGTGGAGCCCGTTGCTCAGCTTCGTCGTGTCGATTCTCAGTCTTCCTCGGAACGTGCCGGCTCCCTGCCTGACGACCATGCCGTGGTCGACGGGACGAGCGTGAAAGTTGGGGTCGATCGTGAATAGATGCGACGTGACCGGCAGTCCGCTCGAGCCCGCCTGAGCGGTCACCCGAGGTGTCAACCAGATTCCGCTCACCCTCGGCCCGGGAGCCCTGTAGTACTGCATGCCGACGGTCGCGTAGCCGAAGTCCGTGTACCACCCGCGGCCGATCGCGACGTTCGTCGGTCGTTCGTTCACGACCCCACGGCCGCTCCTGAGGATCACCTGCCAGCCGGCCGACTGGAACATCTCGAAGCCGTCGGGCGTCTTGATCCTGACCTTGGGGCGGAGCTCCTTCCGACCCCGCGTTCGCGGAAAGCTCGGGTAACGCTTCGACCCGTAGGCCGTCCGGTACCACTGGCAGAAATCGTCGGGGCAAGTCCGTCCGACCTTGCGCTCGAACCACCCGCCGCTGAGCCGCGTCGCTCGGTACCCCCGCCCGTTCTGGAAGATGATGCGGAAGTCCCAGCGAATCCTGCCGAACCGGAACTGCGCGACGCGCCCTTGCGGGAAGCACACTCCGAGGTGGACGTGGTGCGCCTCACCCGAAGTCTCCGGATCGGCGGCGTCCTTCGTCCACCACGCCTGCGCCTCGAGAAAGACGCGCCTCTCGAGATAGGCCTTGTGCGGGTAGTCGGGAGGCGCGCCTACGCACCGGTAGAACACAGCCCGAGACGGCTGGGCAAGAATGCCGAGCAAGCCGAGCCCTATCGCCACGAGGGCGAAAAGCCGCAGCATTGCGGCACTTTAGGGCGAGGATGTTTGCAATCGGTTAGGAGCGCCTCACGGCGGGGCGGCCGCCGCTCGAGCCCCGCGCCGCTGGAGCTAGGCGCCCTCGGCCCCGGAGAGTGGGCGCGCTGTTTGCGGAGGATCGATCCCCGGGACGACGAGACGACCCTCGTCCAGAAGCTCGTCCGATCGCGAACCGGCGACGATCGCCGCCATCACGACGAAGGCCGCCAGCAGCGAGAGCGTGAGGTAGATCGCGAGACCGATGATGAGCACGTCCATCCCCCTGCTACGAGAGTAGGGCACGATTCATACGGCGTGGGTGAGCGCTTAGTGAAGATTTCGTCACAAGCTGGAGAACGCCTTCGTCACCGGTATGCGCTGATGAGCGCGCCGCCGGCGACGATCAGGGCGGCGCCGAGGACGAGACGGCGCCCCACGAGCTCCGACCTCCGGAGGACGAGCGCGGACAGGAGCACGCCCCACAGCGACTCGGTCGCCACGAGCGGCGAGACGACGGTCACCCGGCCGCGGAAGTAGGCCTCGAAGAGGAGCACGTAGGAGAGGCCGAAGAGGATCCCGGCGGGAACGAAGCGTACGAGTCCCCGCCGGAGGAGGGGGCGGCCGGACCTGCCGGCGGCGAGAGTAGCCCAGGCAAGGGCGACCAGGGTCGCCACGGCGATCGACGCGGCCGCAGCGTCGAGGGAACCGATCTCGGACTCGCCCGCGTACCAGCGGACGATGACGTCGCGCGTCGAGAAGAGCAGCGTCGTGGCAAAGGCGAAGGCGATCCCGGCGTGGCGGAAGGACGGCGGTCGAACGGGGTCGCGCACGAGCAGAAAGCCGGCGCCGACGACGAGCAGCGCGCCGGCTACCAGCGCCGGTCGAACCGGCTCGTCGAGGAAGACGATCGCCATCGTGGCGCCGAAGAGCGGCGCCGTCCCGACGACGACCGAGGCGCGCGAGGAGCCTGCGTCCCGGATCGCGAGGACGAAGAGTACGCCCGAGGCCCCGGGAGCGAGGAGGCCCGTCAGGGCGAAGATCGCCAGCTCGCCAGCGGCGGGGCGCCCGTCGCCCCCGTCCAAGATCGCGGTGGCCGCGAGAGCGACCAGGAGGCCTACGAGGGTTGTCGCGACGGCGCCCGCTTCCGCCTCCGGATGGCCTCGCAGAGCGACGCGCAGAGCCACTGTCATCCCGGCGAAGAGCAACGCCGAGACGAGCGCGAGAGCGACCGCGTCCACGCGGCCACCCTAGATGCTTGACCGGCAATTCCGGCACCGCCGGCTGACGGCCGATACGCGGCGCCGCTCGTCGCGCTCGGCCTTGCCCGTACTCCAGCGTACGCGCTGCGGCCGATCGCGACGATCGGCTTGGTCTCGGCCGCCCCCGGCGGCACCACGACTACCGGCCAAACATCTAGTGAACTACGGCAGTCAACCCCGGAAGGGGGACACAGTCAACTCCCACGGAGGGGGGACTGGAGCGGCGCTCGCGCCGAAACTTCTATCCGTAAGGGAAAACAACCGGGGCCCCGATGCGGCGGGGGCCAACCGGAACAGATTTCCACCCAAGAGGGAGCGGGGCCTGCGGCGGCCCCGCTCTCGTCTTAAGCGGCTATTCGCCGACGACCTGGACGATCCAGCGGCGGTCGCGGGAGCGGTCGAGCTCCATGAAGAGGACGCGCTGCCACGTTCCCAGGCAGAGCTCGCCTTCGCGCACGGGGATCGACTCGCCCGCAGGCCCGAGGAGCATGGCCATGCAGTGCGAGTGCCCGTTCCCGAACTCCATGTCTTCCGGGCAGACGTTCTCGGTGCGTCGGTCCCAGTCGTCGTGTGCGTAGTAGCGCTCGCTGGGGACGAGCCGGCGGAGCATGCGGACGAAGTCCTCCAGAAACCCCGTCTCGAACTCGTTGACGCGCACGCAGCAAGTCGTGTGCGGGGAATAGACGCACGCGATGCCGTCACGCACGCCGCTCTCCGCGACTACGTCGCGCACGTCCTCGGTGATGTCCCGGATCTCGAGGCCGCCCCTCGTGCGAAGGGTCCGCTCGATCTGGAACACCTTCAACCTGTGCTCTACCTCCACGTCGCGGCTGTACGGGGGTTCGGGGGCGACGGCACGCGGCGTATTCTTAGCATCCCCGGCCCGACGGCGACAATGGGAGCCGATCCCAGCCGGCGCTAAGCTCGGGGGAGCCGCGCCGGGCCCGTAGCTCAGCGGTCAGAGCAGCGGACTCATAATCCGTTGGTCCCAGGTTCGAATCCTGGCGGGCCCACTCCCATCAGCCCTCCGGACCGCTGGGGGGCGACTAGCCTTCGCGCCGTGAGCGCGGGAGTCCCGGTCGTCGACATCGGCCCGTTCCTCGACGGAACGTCCGAGGGAAAGAGCACCGTCGGAGAGGCGGTCGCCGGCGCATGCGAGGAGATCGGCTTTCTCCTCGTGACCGGGCACGGCGTCCGCGGAGAGCTCGTGGACGACGCGTACCGGCTCTCGCGGGCCTTCTTCGACCTGCCGCCCCAGGAGAAGCTCCCGCTGAGCACGGGGGAGCTCGTTCCCGGCCTTCCGGTCTACCGCCCCGTGGCAGCCGAGAGCCTGGCGGCCAGCCTGGGCGCCGTCTCGCCCGGCGATTTGAAGGAGTCGCTCGACTGGGGCCGCTCGCTCGAGGGGATCGGGTGGCCCGAGCGGCCGAGCGGCCTCAGGCCGGCCTGGGAGCGCTACTTCGAGGAGATGCTCGGGCTGGGCGGGACGA
>JBOHAJ010000266.1:0-6249 GCA_050697715.1 Gaiellaceae bacterium | reverse complement strand
GTGCTCGTCGGCGGCTTTTCCAAGTCGTACTCGTCGCTCGCGGCGTTCGTCGCGTGCCCGACCGAGCTGAAGCAGCTGCTGAAGACGGCCGCGCCGCCGTACCTCTACTCGGGGCCCTCGCCCGTCGCGTCGCTGGCGACCGTCCTGGCCGGCTTCGACGTGAACGAGAAGCGGGGCGACGCGATCCGCGCCGACCTGTGGAGGAAGACGGCCCAGGTGCTCGAGTGCCTCGACCGGCTCGGCGTTCACACGCCGAACCAGTCGGGTTTTCCGATCATCGAGGTGCCGCTCGTCCGCTACGAGGACATCGACGCCGCCGGGCGCTTCCTCTTCGAGCGCGGCGTGTACCTCACGCTCGCCGCCTACCCGCTCGTGCCCAAGAACGAGGTGGGCTTCCGCATTCAGGTGACCGCTGCCAACACGCAGGCCGAGATCGAGCAGCTCATCGACGTCTTGGGGCAGCTGGCCGAGGCCTTCGACCTGCAGCCTGCTCGGCGCGAGGAGTACGCGGCGTGACCCAGCTCACCAGTCGCTTCCGCTGGCACAGCCACATCTGGGCCGTGTACCTGGCCCTCGGCGGCCTCCTCACGATCGCCTACGTGGCCGTGCCCCCGCTCAAGGGCAACGGCCCGCTGATCAACCTGCTCGGCCTCTCGTCGTCGATCGCCATCGCCGTCGGCATCTACATGCACCGGCCTAAGGCGCGGGCCGCCTGGCTGCTCTTCATCGTCGGCCAATTCCTGTTCTTCGCCGGCGATCTCTACACCTACAGCTACCCCAAGGTGTTCGGCGTCGAGGTGGAGTTCCCCTCGCTGGGCGATGCGATCTACCTCACCGTGTACCCCGCGTTAGTGGCAGGGCTTCTCGTCCTGGTGAGGCGGCGCAACCCGGAAGGCGACCGGGCGGGGGTCATCGACTCCCTCATCCTCACGGTCGGCGTTGCTCTGCTCTCGTGGGTGTTCCTCGTCGCCCCGAACATCCATCTCTCCGGGCTCACCCTGCTCGAGAAGGCCGTGTCTGCCGCCTACCCGCTCGGCGACATCCTCCTCCTCGCGGCGGCAATCCGCCTCGCGGTCGACACCGGCAAGCGCGCACCTGCCTTCTACCTCCTGGTCGGGAGCATCGTCTCTCTTCTCGCCGTCGACTCGGCCTACACGTACGCCCTTCTCACCAACGCGTACAACCACCAGCTCAGCTTCGACGTCGGTTGGATCGCGTACTACATCCTCTGGGGCGCCGCGGCCCTCCACCCCTCGATGCGCACGCTCGAGGAGCCGGCGCAGGATCTCCGCACGCGGCTGACGCCGCTTCGCCTCGGGCTGCTGGCGGGCGCCTGCCTGATCGCGCCGGGGATCCGCTTCTGGCAGGCGTTCGACGACCCCGACACGCTCGTCCTCATCGTGGCCTCGGCCGCGCTGTTCCTGCTCGTTGTCTCCCGCATGGCCGGCCTGGTGCGCCAGGAGGAGCGGGCGGTCACGCGCGAGCTTGCTCTCCGAGGCGCCGGAGTCGAGCTCGTGGCCTCAGCCGGCCGCGATCAAGTTCACGAAGCCGCCATCTCGGCGGTACGCGCCCTCATCGGGACGCAAGCGCACGTCCGCCTCGTGCTCTTCGACGGCGAGCATCCTCTCGTCGCCGCCTCCACCGAGGACCAGGGGGCGTGGCCCCTCTCGAGGGAGACCTGCGCCTGGGCCCAGTCGACGACGAGGAGCACCCAGCAGCTCTCGCTCACCGCGCTGCCGGCGCCGGTCCGCGCCGAGCTCCGCCTCTTCGAGGGGCACGGCGTGCTCCTCCTGCCCCTCTCCGTTCGCGACGAAGAGCGTGGTCTGCTCGTGATCTCTTCGCCGGCCAACGTCCCCCGCGCTCTCGTGGACTCCCTCGAGGCGCTCACGACCCAGGTCTCGCTCGCAGTCGAGGGGGCGTCGCTCGCGGAGGATCTGCACCGCCGCCAGAGCGAGGCGAGGTTCCGGTCGCTCGTCGCGCACTCCAGCGACCTGATCACCGTTCTGGACGCCGAGGGCACCGTGACGTACCAGAGCCCGTCCGTCGAGCGGGTCCTCGGCTACCGCGCCGACGAGATCGAGGGCTCGGAGTTCGCGCGGGTGGTCAGCGAGTCCGATCGTTCGCGCCTGGCGCAGATCGTGTCCGGCGTGAGCGAAGCCTCTTCTGTCGCCGGCTCCGAGACGCACGCCATCGAGTGCTCGTTGCGCCACCGCGACGGCACCTGGCTCCAGTTCGAGGTCCAGCACACGGACCTGCTGCACGACGAGCACGTCCGCGGCATCGTCCTGAACAGCCGGGACGTGAGCGAGCGCAAGGCGTTCGAGGACCAGCTCGCGCACCAGGCCTTCCACGATCCGGTCACGAACCTCGCCAACCGGGCGCTCTTCGCCGACCGCGTGCAGCACTCCCTCATGCGCTCGTTGCGGGGAGGGCCGACGGTCGGCGTCATGTTCATCGACCTGGACGACTTCAAGACCGTCAACGACAGCCTCGGACACGCGGCCGGGGACAGTGTTCTCCAGTCGGTCGCGCGTCGCCTCGAGGCCGCGGTTCGGCCCGCCGACACGGTCGCGCGCTTCGGCGGCGACGAGTTCGCCATCCTGCTCGACGGAGTCAACGACTCGCAGGAGGCCGCCGACGTCGCCGGACGGGTCCTGCGCGCGCTCGAGCTCAAGCTCGACATCGACGGCAAGCAGGTCTACCCGCGCGCGAGCGTCGGCATCTGCCTCGCCGATCGCGAGCTGAGCACGCCCGACGCAGAGGAGCTTCTGCGCAACGCCGACGTGGCCATGTACATGGCCAAGCGGGACAGCAAGGGCAGCTATCGGGTCTTCGAGCCGGCGATGCACGAGCGCGTCGTCGAGAGGCTGGAGTTGCGGGCGGAGCTCCAGCGGGCGATCGAGCTGGACCAGCTCGAGGTTTACTATCAGCCCGTCGTTCGCCTCGACGAGCGTGCCGACTACGGGGTCGAGGCTCTGCTGCGCTGGATGCACCCGACTCGCGGGACCATCCCGCCCATGCAGTTCATCCCGTTGGCCGAGGAGACCGGCCTGATCATTCCGATCGGTCGCTGGGTTCTGCAGGAGGCGTGCCGCCAGGGCGTGCTCCTCCAGCAGCGCTTCCCCCGCGCGCTGCCGCTGACCATGAGCGTCAACCTCTCCGCGAAGCAGCTTCAGTCCGAGACGATCGTCGGCGACGTGCGCGTGGCGCTCGAGACGAGCGGCCTGCCCCCGTCGACGCTCATGCTCGAGATCACCGAGACGGTGATGATGGCCGACACGGACCTGGCGGTCCAGCGGCTCCAGGACCTGAAGTCGCTCGGAGTCCTGCTCGCGATGGACGACTTCGGCACCGGGTACTCGTCGCTCTCCTACCTGAGCCGCTTCCCGGTGGACATTCTCAAGATGGACCGCTCGTTCCTCGCGGAGGGTCAGGAGGATTCCGAGCTGGCGGCCGCGATCATCGCGATCGGCAACAGCCTCAGCCTCGAGGTCGTCGCAGAGGGAATCGAGCGCCCCGAGCAGATCGCGTCGCTCCGCGAGCTGGGCTGCCCGCTCGGCCAGGGCTTCCTGTTCGCCAAGCCGATGAATCGCGACGCGTTGCTCGAGTACCTTGCCGAGGACGAGGACGCGGCCTCTCAGCTCGGCGAGCAGCCCGAATCGCATGCAGCATAGCTACGAGGGGCTCGACCGCCCGGGAGGCTTCTCCCGGGTGAATCTCCTCGCGCCGCTCCGTCACCGGAACTTCCGTCTGCTCTGGACGGGCATGACCGTGTCGCTCCTGGGCGACGGGATCTTCCTCGTGGCGATGGCCTGGGAGGCCTACGTCCTCTGGAACGCGCCGGCAGCCCTCTCAATCCTCGGCATCGGGATGACCATTCCCACGATCGCCTTCCTCCTGCCGGCCGGGGTGATCAGCGACCGAGTCGACCGGCGTCTGCTCATGCTGTGCGCCGACGTCGGGCGCGCGGTCGTGATCGCCCTCCTCGCGACGCTCGCGCTCACCGGGCTCCTGACCTTCTGGGAGCTCGTGGCGCTGGTCGCCGTCTACGGGATCGGCACCGCCTTCTTCACCCCTGCGTTCGACGCGATCGTCCCGGACATCCTCCCGGCCTCGGACCTGCCCGCGGCCAACTCCCTCGACCAGTTCGTCCGGCCGATCGCACTCCGATTGGCGGGTCCCGCGGTCGGCGGCTGGCTGGTCGCGGCCTTCGGCACGGGTGTTGCCTTCGCGGTCGACGCTGGTTCCTTCGTCGCGTCCGCTGTCGCGCTCGTGGTCATGCAGTCGCCGCCACACCCGCGCGCCGAGCACGTTGAGTCGCCCGTCGCGGCCGTCAAGGAAGGCCTCCGTTTCGTGCGAAGCCGCGTCTGGCTGTGGGGCACGCTGCTCTCCGCTGCGGTCGCGTATCTCGCCTTCCTCGGGCCGGCCGAGGTCCTGCTTCCGTACCTGGTGAAGAACGAGTTGCACGCGTCCGCCGGAGATCTGGGCCTCGTGTTCGCGGCGGGCGGCGTCGGAGCCATTGGCTCGGCCCTGGTGATGGGCCAGCGCGGCCATCCGCGGCGCGACGTGACGTTCATGTACGCGTCCTGGACGCTGGCCACGCTCGCCGTCGCCGGCTACGGGCTCGCGACGGCGTCATGGCAGCTCATGCTGGCGTGCTTGATCTTCAACGCCCTGGAGACGGTGGGCACGATCGTTTGGGCGACGATCAAGCAACGCCACGTGCCCGCGTCGATGCTGGGCCGGGTCTCGAGCCTCGACTGGCTGATCTCGATCGGCCTCCTACCGCTCTCCTTCGCGTTGACCGCACCGATCGCCGCCGCCGTCGGCGCCCGCGCGACGCTGATCGGGGCGGCCGTCATCGGCGGCGTGGTCACGCTCGGCGCGCTCTTCCTCCGTGGTATGCGCGACATCGAAGGCGTGGCACACGATGACCTCGGGGAGAGCAAAAGGCCGGCGCTCAGCCGCGAGCCGGAGCTCCGGAAGTCCCCCGCCTTCGCAGACGTCGCTCCGGCGGACGAGGGGCTGCCGCAGGCGGTCTCCCGCTAGACGCTTGGCCGGCAATTCCGGCATCGCCGGTTGACGGCCGAGACACCGCGCCGCTCGCCGCGCTCGACCTTGCGCGTACTACCCCGGTACGCGCTACGGCCGATCGCGACGACCGTCTTGGTCTCGACCGCCCCCGACAACGCCCCAATTACCGGCCAAGCGTCTACACGGCGACCGACTTCTCGGCAGGCTCGACCGGCGCGCGCTCGCGCAAGATGCGGACGAACTCCCGCATCCAGGCCGGGTGATCGGGCCAGGCCCGAGCCGAGACCATCGTGCCGTCGACGACAGCGGCGTCGTCCACGAAGTCGGCTCCCGCCGCCCTCACGTCGGGCTCGAGTGCCGGGTAGGCGGCCGTGCGGCGACCCTCGAGGAGGCCGGCCGGGGCAAGCGCGAGCGGCGCATGACAAAGCTGCGCGACCGGCTTGTCGTCCGTGAAGAAGTGCCCCACGATGCGCCCGAAGTCGGGGTCGTTCCGGATGTACTCGGGCGCGCGCCCTCCCGGGATCACGAGTGCGACATATTCGGACGGGTCGACATCCGAGAAGGCGAGGTCAGCGTCCCACGTGTAGCCCGGCTTCTCGGTGTAGGTGTCGTAACCCTCGACGAAGTCGTGCACGACGAACTGGAGCTTCTTCTTGCTCGGGGCCGCGATGTGAACCTCGTAGCCCTCCTCCGTCAGGCGCTGGTACGGGTAGAGGACCTCCAGAGACTCCGCCGCGTCTCCGGTGAGCAACAGGATCTTGGGCATTTGCTTGGCACCTCCTTGGCGGTTGGCGAGCAAAGGATAATGCGGCTGAGGACGCAAGCGCGGATGCCCGGATCGGGGCCCGCGACGTCGATCAGGCGGCACATGTTCTGGATGACCTCCAGAAGAAAGACCCGCGAATGCGGGTCTTTCTAGGCTTCTCACTCTGGGTGCTTGCGGCTCGAGCGTCCGGCCCGACCCAGGCGGCGATCGGCAGGCGAGGGTGGATCGAGCGCGCCTCGGGGAACTCTCGACGCCGCTGGGGCCTGTCGCGCCCAGCGGCGTCGGCAGTCCATCGAGATCACCTCCTGAGCGGTGCTGAGAGGCGGGCAACGGCATGGGCGCCATCCAACCAGCGGAACCTGAGAGCGACCTGAATGCAGCCTAAGAAGTGGCTAAGACCTTGCCTGTTAGGACCCGGGACATCTGAGACAGATCGTTCTCGGCACATC
>JBOHAJ010000265.1:0-3298 GCA_050697715.1 Gaiellaceae bacterium | reverse complement strand
GTCGAGAAGAGCAGGTAGGCGTAGGCGAGCGCGCGCACGACGATCCCGTCGATGCGCTCGAGCTCCACCACGGCCTCGGCGAGCTCGGTCGCGCCCAGATCGCCCACGCGCCCGCGATAGCGGTCGCGGAAAGCGGCGGCGGAGCTACGGGCGTCCTCGAGGTCCGCTTCGAGGCGCTCGTCGTCTGGCCCGGCATAGATGTCGGACAGCTCCCAGGCGACGTCCTCGGCTCCGGTGGTGGTCGTGATCGTGCTCATCGGACTCCTTGTGTGGGGGACAGCGCCGCAGGGTCGGTGACGGGAGCGCGGCAGGCGAAGTGCTCGCAAACGTACACGGCCGGCTTCCCGTCGACGAGCCCCTTCCCCTCGAGCAGGGGCACTCCCTCCGCCGGCCCGAACGCGACGACGGCGTTCGGGTCGAAGGGTGCGAGCGCCGCCCGGGCGACGGGACTGTCCGGCGGGCCGACGATCGCAAGCTCGCGGGAGGGCGAGAGATAGAGGTCGAGCGCGCACAGGGCGTGCCCGAAGGCCGAAGGGGCGCGTCCGAAAGCGCCGTGGACGAGGCGGAAGACGCCGGCGGCGCGCCGCTCCAGCTCGTCGTCGCCGTAGATGCGCGCCAGTCGGAGCAGTACGTAGGCGAGCATCGAGTTGCCGGACGGCGTCGGATGGTCGTCGAAGTCCTTCTTGCGCGCGACGAGCTGCTCGCCGTGGCTCGGAGCCAGGTAGAAGCCGCCGCGCTCCTCGTCGCCGAAGAGCTCGACGGCCAGGCGGGCGAGCCGGTTCGCCTCCTCGAGCCAGCGCAGCTCGCCCGTCGCGACGTGGAGCTCGACCAGACCGTTGGCGACGTCGGCGTAGTCGTCGAGATAGCCGGTGTTGCGGACCTTGCCGGCGCGGTAGCTGCGCCAGAGGCGCCCCTCGTCGTCGGAGAGCGGCCCGAGCAGGAACTCGCCCAGCTCGCGGGCCGCCGCCAGCACGTCGTCGCGCTCCAGGCGCCGCCCTGCCTCCGCGAGCGCCGCGAGCGCGAGCCCGTTCCAGGAGGCGATCGCCTTGTCGTCGCGGAACGGCTTCGGGCGCTGCTCGCGCAGCTCGAACAGGCGCGCCCGCGTCTCCTCGTCGAGGTCGCCGCGCAGGATGCTGCGGCCGTGCTCGAAGGGCCGGAGCAGCTCCGGCGGCACCCCCTCCTCCTCCGTCCAGGTGAACGTGAGCCCCTCGACGCCGTTCGTGTCAGCGTCCTGCGCGGAGGCCAAGCCGCCCTCCTCGAGGCGGAGCTCCCGGAGCATGTACGAGACTGTCGCCTGGGCGATCTCGCGGTAACGCTCGTGTCCGGTGACGACCCAGGCGTGCAGGTACGTCGAGGCGAGGAGCGCGTTGTCGTAGAGCATCTTCTCGAAGTGCGGCACCAGCCATTCGGAGTCGACCGAGTAGCGGTGGAAGCCGCCGCCGAGCAGGTCGTACATCCCGCCCGCGGCCATGCCGTCGAGGGTGGTCGTGACCATCGCCAGCGACGTCTCGTCTCCCCGGCGGAGCAGGAACTCGAGCGTCGAGGCAGGCGGGAACTTGGGCGCGTGGCCCCAGCCGCCGTAGACCGGGTCGAACCCGGCCTGGAGCGCCCGTACCGCCTCGGCGACGAGGCCCGAGGTGAGCGGGTCGGTCGACGGGCGCAAGGCGGCCGAGGAGGCGATCGACTCGACGAGCGCGCGCGCCTGCCGGCCGACGTCCTGGCGGCGCTCGCGGTAGGCCTCGGAGACGGCGGTCAGCACCTGGCGGAAGCTCGGCAGGCCGTGCCGCGGCTCGGGCGGGTAGTAGGTGCCGCCGACGAACGGCTCCCCGTCGGGCGTGAGGAAGACGGTCATCGGCCAGCCGCCGCTGCCGGTGAGGGCGACGACCGCGTCCATGTACAGAGAGTCGAGGTCGGGCCGCTCCTCACGGTCGACCTTGACGCTGACGAAATGCTCGTTCATGAGGCGTGCCGTCGCCCCGTCCTCGAACGACTCGTGCTCCATCACGTGACACCAGTGGCAGGCGGAGTACCCGATCGAGAGCAGGATCGGCTTGTCCTCCTCGCGCGCGCGCGCGAGTGCCTCCTCGCCCCACGGGTACCAGTCGACCGGGTTGTCCGCGTGCTGGAGCAGGTACGGGCTGGTCTCCTCCGCGAGACGGTTCATGCCGGAACCGTACGTCGTCGGGCCGACCGGCCTGCCGAGTAGGCTCGCCTCAGCTGAGAAACCGCGCCTTCACCTGGATCAACCTGAGCTTCGCCACGATCGTCGTCGTCGGCGTCTTCGCCCAGGTGTACCTGATCGCCGCCTACTCCATGAACGCGGGCGAGAGCGCGCTCGACGCCCACGCATTCGTGGGCGGCCTCGTCGTGCACCCGTCCGAGCTGATCGTCTTCCTCACGGCGCTCGTCGCCTTCTGGGGAGCCTGGAAGTGGGTCGGCTTCAACTTCCTGCTCCTCCTGGTCGGGACGATCCAGATCTTCCTCGCGCCTCCCGACGAGAACCCGGCAAGCGGCTGGATTCACGGGCTCCACGGACTCCTGGCGCTGTTCGTGCTGGTGATCGCGGCGATGATCGCGCATCACGACATGCGCCTGCTAGTCCCCAGGCGGAGGCAGCATCCCGAAGCGGTCGCGGACCGGCCGCCTCCGGGCTAGCCGCGAGCGAGCACCTCGCGGGCGCCGCGCAGGGGTGCGCGCGGATCGTCGCCCGCGCCCGCGACGAGTCGAGGCTGCAGTCGAGCGGGCGCCCGGGAGGGGCAGGTGCGCCTCGGACCTCCCTGCGCGCGATCAGCTCGGCGAACTCGTGGCGCGAGACGGCGTCGGCGCCGGCGACGTGCAGCGGCCCGGCGGTGGCCGTGCCGGCCAGCTCGAGCAGAGCGCCGGCGAGATCGCCGACCTGGACGGGACAGCGGATCTCGGTCGTGAAGAAGATCTTCGACGGATCGCGCGCGGCGATCTCGTGCTTGCTGGGCTCCTCCCCGCCGTAGATCAGCGACGTGCGGACGAGGAGCGCGCCGGGGTGGGCGGCGGCGACGCGCCGCTCGGCCTCGGCCTTCGTACGGCCGTAGTCGGTGAACGGGCAGGGCTCGTCCTCCTCCACGTAGGGCCGGCCCGCGCGCCCGTCGAAGACCACGTCGGTCGACAGGTGCAGGAGCCGCGCGCCGACCGCGTGCGCCGCGCGCGCGACGATCTCCGCCCCGTCGACGTTCGTGCTCCACGCGTCGGGCCCGTCCTGCCGGTACGCGGCGTGGACGACGGCGTCGGGGCGGGCGCGCGCCAGGTGCGAGCGAACGGCGCC
>JBOHAJ010000264.1:0-2584 GCA_050697715.1 Gaiellaceae bacterium | reverse complement strand
GCACCCGTGGTTGCGTTCTCGACCGACTACGTCTTCGACGGCTCCAAGCGCGAGCCGTATGTCGAGTCGGACGAGCCGAATCCGCAGTCCGTCTACGGGCGGACGAAGCTGCTCGGGGAGCACGAGGTGCGGGACGGCTGGATCGTGCGCAGTTCGTGGCTCTTCGGCTGGACGAGTCGCAACTTCGTGAGGACGATGCTGGCGCTCGCGAAGCAGCAGGACGAAGTCCGCGTCGTCGACGACCAGCGCGGCAGCCCGACCTACGCGGGCCACCTCGCCCAGGCCGTGCCGGCGCTCCTTCACCTGCCGGGCGGAATCTGGCACGTCGCCGCGGAGGGCGACTGCACCTGGGCGGAGTTCGCGACCGCGATCTTCGAGGAAGCGGGGCTCCGGTGTCGCGTCGTCCCGATCTCGAGCGAGGAGCTCGGGCGCCCGGCGCCGCGGCCCGCCTACTCCGTGCTCCGCAGCGAGCGCCCGGGAACGCCGCGGCTGCCGCCCTGGCGGGAGGGGCTGCGGGAATGTCTCGCCCGCCTGTGAGGATTCCCAGCGGGCTCCGCTGGTGGCGAACGGTCACGGGCGGCACTGCTTGGCTCGAGCGCCTTCCGGACCTCGTGGAGGAGTGTGCCACCCTCTGGGGGCTCGAGCTCGAAGCGTCGTTCGAGCAGGTGCATGTCTCCTTCGTCGCCCGGGCACGGCTCCCGGACGGGACGGCGGCTGTGCTCAAGGTCAACTTCCCGGAACCCGAGGGCGAGCACGAGCCCGACGCGCTCGCCCACTGGGGCGGTGAGGGCGCCGTTCGGCTTCTCGCCCACGATCCGGAGAGACGGGCTCTGCTCGTCGAGCGCTGCGAGCCGGGGACGACGCTCTGGGAGCTGGCCGACGAAGAGGAGGCGAATCGGCTTGCGGCGGGCCTGCTCCGGCGGCTCTGGCGGCCCCCGCCCGCGGAGCATCCGTTTCGGCACCTGGCGGACGAGGCCGCGCGCTGGGCCGAGGAGCTGCCGATCCGCTGGCGCGGGCTGGGCGAGCCGTTCGAGCGGGAGTTGCTCGAAGAGGCGGTCGCCTTCCTGCGCGAGGCCGGCCCCGCGCAAGGGGAGGAGGCGGTCCTCCACCAGGACTTCCACGGCGGCAACGTCCTGCGGGCCCGGCGGGAGCATTGGCTGGCGATCGACCCGAAGCCGCTCGTGGGCGAGCGGGAGTTCGACACCGCCTCGCTGCTTCGCGACCGGCGCGCCGAGCTCGTCCGCGATCCCGACCCCCAGGCACGAGTCCGGCGCCGCCTCGACCAGCTTGCAGGCGAGCTGGAGCTCGACCGCGAGCGCATGCGCGGCTGGGGGATCGCCCACGCGCTCGCGTGGGACGCCGACGAGCAGATGATCGCCTGCGCCCGCTGGCTCGCGGCCGCACGCTAGGGAGACTGCTGTCGCAGCTTCCCGGTAGAGCCCGCGAAGCGGGGGCTAACTTAGGATTCGCGTATGCGAATCCTTGTCACGGGCGGCTGCGGCTTCATCGGCAGCCACTTTGCCAAGCGGCTCGTCTCGGTCGGCGACGAGGTCGTCGTCCTCGACAAGCTCACGTACTCCGGGAACCCTCGCAACCTCGAAGGCGTGGACTGTCAGCTCGTCGAGGCCGACATCGCGGACCCGGAGGCGGTGGCTCGCGCCGGCCGCGGTTGCAAGGCGATCGTCAACTTCGCCGCCGAGACGCACGTCGACCGCTCCATCCTGGCGGCAGGCGACTTCATCCGCACGGACGTCTACGGCACGCACGTCCTGCTCGAGTGGGCGCGCGACAGCAACGCCCGCTTCGTCCAGGTCTCGACGGACGAGGTCTACGGGGACGTGCCCGCGGGCGTCTCGTCCGGAGAGGGCGACCCCGTTCGGCCCTCCAGCCCCTACTCCGCGTCGAAGGCGGGCGGCGACCTCCAGGTACTTGCGTACGTCCGCACCTACGGCGTGAACGCGTCGGTCACGCGCGGCGCGAACACGTACGGGCCCTACCAGTACCCGGAGAAGCTTGTTCCGCTCTTCGTCACGAACGCGCTCGACGGGCAACCGCTTCCCGTCTACGGCGACGGCCGGCAGCGCCGCGAGTGGCTGCATGCAGAGGATCATTGCGCGGCCGTCGAGCTCGTTCTCCGCGAGGGAGAGCCCGGCGGGATCTACAACGTCGGCGGCGAGGAGCGCGAGAACCTCGAGGTCGTCAACAGGATCGTCGACCTGACCGGCGCGAGCCCGGCCCTGGTCCGCCACGTGGAAGACCGGCCGGGCCACGACCGGCGCTACTCCGTGGACTCCATGCGCATTCGCGCCCTTGGGTGGGAGCCGCGCCACAAGCTCGGCAGCGGTCTTGCGGACACGGTCGAGTGGTATCGCGCCAACCGCACCTGGTGGGAGCCGATCAAGTCGGGCGAGTACCTCGAGTACTACAAGCGCCAGTACGCCGAGCGCCTCGGGTAGCTGCCAGTGCCCCTCCAGGCAATACACGCCTGTTTCTGAGCCGCGATCACGCGGCGCCAGAGTCCACCCTCCTCCTTGCCAAGGCTACTCAGCCTTGGCCGCGGACGAGTGCGGCCTCTGGCTTGGTG
>JBOHAJ010000263.1:0-4110 GCA_050697715.1 Gaiellaceae bacterium | reverse complement strand
CAGATGATCCACGCGCCGCACACGGGCGACTTCGTGAAGATCTCGTCTCTGACGGGCTGGTACGCGAGCACGTACATGGGAGCCCGCCGCATCTAGCTCGCCGCTGCTTCCTCCTTGGGCGCGGCATACAGCGCCTCGATCTCGTCGGCGAAGTGCTGCTCGCAGACCCGCCGCTTCAGCTTCATCGTGGGCGTGACCTCGCCTTCCTCCGCGGAGAAGTCACGCGGCAGGATCGCGAAGCGCTTGATCTGCTCGAAGCGCGAGAGCTCGCGGTTCACGTCGTCCACGATCGCCTGCACGCGGGCCAAGCGCTGCTCCTCGGTGAGCTTCGCCGCCTCCGCCTCCTCGAGCGTGATCAGCGCCGCGACGTAGCGCCGGCGGTCGCCGACCACGAGGGCCTGCGAGACGAGGCTCGAGCTCTTGAGCGCGTTCTCGAGGTTCTGAGGGGCGACGTTCTTGCCGCCTGCGGTCACGATGATGTCCTTCTTGCGGTCGGTGATGCGCAGAAAGCCGTCCTCGTCGAGCTCGCCCACGTCGCCCGAGCGCAGCCAGCCGTCCTCGTCGAGCACCTCGCGGGTGGCTTCCTCGTCCTTGAAGTAGCCGGCGAACACCGTCTCGCTGCGGATGAGAACCTCGCCGTCGTCGGCGATCGCGACCTCGAATCCGGGCAGCGGCCGTCCCACGGTGCCGAAGCGGACGGCGCCGCGACAGTTCACCGACGTGGCGCTCGTGCACTCGGTGAGCCCGTAGCCCTCGAGGATGAGGATGTCGAGCGCGTGGAAGAACTCCGAGATCTCCTGCGCCAGCGGCGCGCCGCCCGAGATGCCGCCCCGCAGCCGTCCGCCCAGCTTCGCCTTCACCTTCGAGAACACGAGCCGGTCCGCCAGCGCGTGGCGGAGAGCGAGTCCCCGCGGGAGTGGGAGGCCCTGCTGCTTGTACGGACTGGCCTGCCGGCCGACGCCGAGCGACCAGTCGACCAGCCGGCGCTTGACGCCGGTCGCCGACTCGAACTGGCTGATCATCGCCGTGTGCACCTTCTCGAAGACGCGCGGAACGCTCGGGAGAACCGTCGGCCGAACCTCCAGGAGAGCCTCGGCCGTCCGCAGGGGGTCGGGAAGAAGCGCGATCGTGTACCCGACGTACGGCCCCCCGAGGTGCATGAGACGGCCGAAGTTGTGCGCAAGCGGCAGGTAGAGAAGCATCAGGTCGTCTTCGCGCACGAAGTCCTCGAGGCGGTCGACGATCGCGACCATCTCGTAGTAGTTGCGGTGGCGGATCATGCAGGCCTTCGGAGGCCCGGTCGTCCCGGAGGTGTAGATGTACGTGAAGATCTCCTCTTCGTCGATCGCGGCGGCAGCCTCGTCGACGGCGTCCGGATGCCGGGCCGCGTGCTCGCGCCCGCGCGCGGCCAGGCCGTCGAGGTCCGCGAAGGAGAGCACGTGCTCGAGCCGCGGAGTCTCCCCGCGCACCTCCTCGATCTTCGCCCGCTGCTCTTCGTCCTCGACGACCACGGCGACGGCCTCGGAGTGCTCCAGGATGTAACGGCAGTCCTTGGGCGAGCTGTTCGCGTAGATCGGAGACCCCACCGCGCCGATCAGGGCGAGCGCGAAGTCGAGCAGCGCCCACTCGAGCCGGGTCGAGGCGAGGATAGCGACGGCGTCGCCCTTCCGGATCCCGAGGTCGAGCAGCCCGTGCGCGAGCTCCTCGACGCGCCGCGCGGCCTCCTCCCAGGAGACCTCGCTCCAGCCTTCCTCGGTCTGGACGAGATACGCGGGATTCGGGCGTGGTTGCGCGACCGCCCGTCGCCACAGCGCGGCGATCGTCCGCCTCCCGTCGAGACGATCCCCGCTGCCCGGACGCGAAATCGCCTCGGTCGCCATGCCCGACAAAGCTTAGGCGCTCGCGCAGGTGGAAGGGAAGGCGCCGGCGAGGGAGAAACTTCGTGGTCCCACTAGACTTGAGGACGGCGATGCGCACGACGTGGAACGGCTCCATCAGTTTTGGCCTGGTCAACATCCCGGTCGGGCTCGCCCCGGCGACGAAGCCAGCCGCCCGGCAGTCCGATATCGCCTTCCGCACGCTCCACCGCGAGTGCGGGACGCCGATCAAGCAGAAGCGCTACTGCCCGTTCCACGAGCGCGATGTGGAGGCCGACGAGCTCGTCAAGGGCTGGGAGGTCTCCAAGGGCGAGTTCGTGATGGTCGAGGACGCCGACCTCGAGGCGATCGCCCAGCACGACACCTCGCGCTCGATCGAGATCACCCGCTTCGTCGAGCTGCCGGAGGTCGACCCGATCTTCTTCGACCGCACCTACTACCTGGCCCCGGCGAGCGCTGCGGCCCAGCGGCGCCCGTACGTGCTGCTGCTGAACGCGATGCGGGAGACGGGCATGGCCGCGATCGGACGCTTCGTGCTGGCGGGCAAGGAGAAGCTGTGCCTGATCCGGCCCAAGGGAGACGCGCTCGCGCTCGAGACGCTCTTCCTCGCCGAGGACGTCTACTCGCAGGCGGAGATCGACGAGGCCGTCACCGACACCGAGGTCAAGCAGGCCGAGCTCGACCTCGCGCGTCAGGTGATCGCGGGTCTCGTCGGCGAGTTCGAGCCCGAGGAGCTGCGGAGCGAGTACCGGGCCAGCCTCAAGGAGATGCTCGAGGCAAAGCTGTCCGGCCAGGAGATCGCCCGCCCCGAGCCGGTGCCCGAGGCCCCCGTGGTCGACCTGCTGGAGGCGCTCAAGCGCAGCGTCGCGGAGGCGAAGGAGCGCAAGCCCGCGGCCAAGACGAAAGCCGCGCGCCCCCGCGCTCGCGCGAAGTCAGCCTAGGACTGTCGGAGCGTGCGTCAGTGCTGGTGCGGCATGGCGCCCAGCGCCTCGAGCTGTGCCTGGAACAGGGTCTTGTCGATCTTGCCCTGATAGATCGGCACGCCTTCCTGTAGGCAGACGCGGATCACTTCCGCGCGGTCGATGCCGAGCTCCTTGGACAGCTCTTCCGGCGTCAGGTGGTTAGCCATGTCGCTCCTTCCGCGTCCGGGCAACAAAAAACCCGCCGGTACATGCACCGACGGGCTCGCTCAGACGCTCGCTTGAAGTGTCGGCGGGAATCAATGGGCCCGCCCCCCAAAGGTAACCATTCTCCAGAATCATAATCCCGTTCGGTGACGGACGCAAAGCTGGCCGGTTTCGAGGAGCGTTTCGCGGAGGCGAGGGGCGTCCGCATGCGCTACTTCGTCGGTGGCGAGGGCCCGCCGCTCGTGCTGATCCACGGTCTGGCGGGCAACGCGGAGAACTGGGTCGACCTCGCTCCGCGGCTTGCCCGCGGGCGGCGCGTCCTGATCCCCGACCTGCCCGGACACGGCGGCTCGGCGCCGCTCCCCGCCGCCCCGAACCTGGACGCGTACGCCGAGCGAGCTCGTCTCGTGGCCGAGCGGGAGGGTCTGCTGCCCGCGGTGGTCGTCGGGCACTCGCTGGGCGGCCTGGTCGCCCTGCGGCTGGCGCTCCGCCGGCCCGAGGACGTGAGCGGCCTCGTCCTCGCCGCCGCGGCCGGCATCGAGTCGACGACGCGCCGCGCCGAGTTCTGGGTCGCCGTGTTCTCGCTCACGCGGCCCGCCAAGCTCGTCGCGCCGCTCAGAGGACTGCTGGGCAGCCGGCCCCGTGCCCGCCGTCCCGTCTTCAACCGCTGGGAGGTGGCCGATCCACGATCCCTCTCCCCGGAGATGGTGGAGGGCTTCCTCGCCGGCACGCGCCTGCACACCGACGTGGTCGCCGCCGGCCGGGCGCTCGTTCGCGACGACCCGCGGCTCGATCTCGAGCGCGTGCGCTGCCCCTGCCTCGTCGTCTGGGGCGCCCGGGACCTGCAGGTGCCCGTCGACGACGCCTTCGAGTACGCCCGCCGGCTCCATGCGCCGCTGCGCACGATCGCGGACTGCGGCCACCTCCTGATCGGCGAGCGTCCGGACGCGGTGGCAGACGCGATCGAGTCGTTCCTAGCGGTAGATGCGTGACCGGAAATTCCCGCGGGCCGGATGACGGCCCAGACACGGCGCGGGATCAGCGCGTCCGGGCACGACGCGTAGCGCTGCTACGCGCCGCGCCCGGCCACGGTGCCCCGCTTGGTC
>JBOHAJ010000262.1:0-11850 GCA_050697715.1 Gaiellaceae bacterium | reverse complement strand
TCCGCCGACAGGACCTCGCCGCCAACCCGCGCGTCGCCTTCACCACCTGGCGGGCTGATGGCGCTGTTGCGATCTTGTACGGCCGGGCGCGCGAGGCCCCAGGCAGCCTGCGCCCTGCGAGGCCGGGTCAGAGCGGCCGGCCGCGGCGCGCGGTCACGATCGAGGTGCGCCTCACGCGCATCTACGCGCTGCGCGCGCCCGAGCGCGAGTCGAACCTGACCGCCCAGGCGTGGATCCGAATCAGCGATCCCGCCCTGCTCAGCGACCTGCGCGACTTCTTCCGGCGTTGGGGCTGCATCAGCATCGAGACGAGTCGCGACACCGTACAGGCGCTCGTTCCTGAGCCTCCGAGCGAGCGGGAGGGCCAGCTCGAGATTCGAACCTGCCTCGACGCCTGGCTAGCGAGCCATCCCGGCGTCGAGGCAGAGATCATCGCCTGAGCCAGGCAAAGCGCGGGCCTCGCGCTGGCGCTCGCGCGAATAACCCTCCGCAAAGCGGGCCGCCGGCACCTGAGCCTCACAAGGAGTACCCTGGCAGGCGAGGGGGAGCCACGTTAGAGGCAACTCCTCTCCCCCGGCGGAACGACGCCTTTGCCGGCCGGACTGGCGGCTCCCCCTCTCTGCTAGTGGGGCCACGGGCACTCTTCCGGCCGAAAGAACCGCTTCCCGCGAGCGGCCGGATGCGCGGGAGCGAAGCCAGACGACCGCGCGTGCCATCGGTCCCCGAGCAACGGACCTCACGCTCTGACCATCTCAGGGCACTGCGCCGCCGAGCGAGAGGAGAGACGGGTGACTGCCCGTTACGTCCTGATCCTGTGCCACTCGGACGGGCGGCGGGAGTATTTCATCCATGACACGGACGATGAAGCCTTCGGTGTTGGCTCTCGGATCACGATCGAGGGGCGATGCTGGGACATCGTGCGTCCGCATATCGTCTGGAAGCGTCGCGAGTCGCGAGTTGCGCCCAACGTCTACGACTGCGAGCCCTGCCCGGAGTAGGCAAGTCCAGGTCAAGAAGACCGGGACCCTCCCGGGTCCTCACTGGCGCGAGCACTGGCGCGAGGGCGGATTCTGACTCGGCGCATGTGTCCTCTGAGCAGGGCTTTTTCCCCTAGTGTCCCCCGGTCAGCGACACCGCGGTCGTGAGCGCCATCGAGGAGAGTGTATTGAGCGTGGAAAGCGTCGGAGAGGCAGCTCCCGTCGCCCTCGCCTGGAGCGGCGGCAAGGACTCGGCCCTCGCCCTCCGCGCGCTCCGCGAGACCCTCGGGATCGAGGTCTGCGCGCTCCTCACCACCGTGACGGAGGGCTACGACCGCGTGAGCATGCACGGCGTCCGCCGCGGGCTCCTCGCCCGCCAGGCGGCCGCGGCCGGTCTCCCCCTCGTCGAGGTGACGATCCCGCCGCAGTGCCGGAACGAGGTCTACGAAGCGCGGATGGAGCGAGCGCTCGCCAGGCCGCCGCTGGACGCAATCGGAGAGATCGCCTTCGGCGACCTCTTCCTCGAGGACGTGCGCGCCTACCGCGAGGCGCGCCTGGAGGCCGCCTGCAAGCGCGGCCGCTTCCCGCTCTGGGGTCGAGACACGGACGCTCTCGCGCGGGAGTTCGTCGCCGCCGGCTTCGAGGCGATCGTCGTCTGCGTAGACCCGAGGCGGCTGGGCTGCTCCTTCGCCGGCCGGCCGTATGACCTGGAGTTCCTGCGTGACCTGCCGCGCGAGGTCGACCCCTGCGGAGAGAACGGCGAGTTCCACACCTTCGTCCACGCGGGGCCGGTCTTCAGTGAGCCCGTCTCGGTCGTCGGAGGGGAGACCGTCGAGCGGGACGGTTTCGTCTTCTGCGACGTCCTGCCCGCCTAGCCGCCCTCGGTCCAGGGGCCGACGCCGCCGATTCGCTCCACCGTGATGACCATCCGGCAGCCCGGCGGCGGGTTGGGCATCGGCGGGAACTTCACGTCCGGCCCGAGGTAGGTGTAGGCGAGCTTCTGGAGATGCTCCGGCCCACCGCCTTCCTCGATTCGGGCCCGCCCGTGGACGATGAGGTACTCCTTCAGGCCCAGCGGGTTGACGACCGTTCCCTCGAGCGTGAGCGCGACACGCGGGTCGCGGCGGATGTTGCGGAGCTTCTGCTGCTCGCGCAGGTGGCCCGCGACGATCTCGTCGCCCTCGAGTCCCACCCAGACGCAGCTGACCTGGGGGCTCCCGTCCGCATTCAGGGTGACGAGGTGGGCGAGCGCGTCGGACTCGAGGAGCTCGCGTGCGCTCGGCGGCAAGACGCTCACGGGGCCTACTCTAGCCCCATGGCCGATCCCGTCTCCACCTCTCCCGAGGAGTCGCAGGTCGAGGCGGCGCCGCACATGACCGCACGGCCGGCAGAGCCGGACGACAGCGCAGAGGTCGCCGACGTGTTCCTCGCCGCTCGCTCACAGCTGACGTACCTGCCCGAGTTGCACACGGAACGCGAGACTCGCGCCTGGATCCGTGATGCCCTCCTGGGCGAGTGCGAGACGTCGGTCAGCGAGGAAAACGGCCGCGTCGTTGGCTACGCGGCCCTGTCCCAGGACATGCTCGAGCATCTCTACGTCCACCCGCAGGCGCAGGGCAAAGGGGTCGGGACGGAGCTGCTCGCGCTAGCGAAGCGACGGCGGCCGGCGGGATTCCGCCTCTGGGTGTTCCAGCGAAACGAGGGTGCGCGACGCTTCTACGAGCGCCACGGCCTCCGTCTGGTCGAGGTCACGGACGGGTCGGCCAACGAGGAGCGAGAGCCGGACGCGCTGTACGAGTGGCGGCCGGCAGCGGCGTCGATCAGGGATCCAGCAGCCGGAGCTCGAGAACCCGGCTCTCGTCGAAGCCCTCGATCCTGAGCAAGCTCCCTGCCGCCTGGACGGCGGCTCCGGCGGGCATGAGCCCGACGAGCTCCGAGCCCGCCACCTCGGCACCCCGCCCCTCCGCCTCCTCGACGATCCGCTCGACGATGGTGTGCAGCGCGGCCGCCTCCCAGTTGGTCACGTTCATGCTCACCTGGACGAGGCCCGCCTTCGGAAGGTCGAGGCCGAGCGCCCGGACGCCCGGGAAGCCGCCGTCGCGCTCGCGGACGAGGCGGGCGATCTCGCGCGCGACCCCGACATCCGCGGTGTGCAGGTTGACGTTGAAGGCGATCAGCGGGCGGCGCACGCCAATGAGCACTGCGCCGGCCGTCGGGTGGAGGCGCGCAGGCCCACGATCCGGCGCGAGCTCGCCCGCGTCCATGCGCCGTTGGAGCTCCTCGGGCCCGCCGCGGCGGAAGAAGGCGGGCTCGCGCCCGTCCTCGGTCAGGCACCCGTAGAAGAGGACGGGGAGCTCGAGCTCGTCCGCGACCCGGTCCGCGAGCTCCAGGGCGGCCTCGCGCGCCGCCGGCTCGGCCTCGGGCGCGAGCGGGACGAGTGGGACGACGTCGGCCGCCCCGATGCGGGGATGCGCCCCTTCGTGGCGGCGCAGATCGATCCGCTCCGCGGCGCAGCCGATGCCCGCGAGGAGGCTCCCCACGAGCTCCTCCCCGCTCCCGACGAGCGTGAAGACCGAGCGGTGGTGGTCCCAGTCCACGTGCACGTCGAGGAGGCGCGCCGGTCGGGAAACCGCGTCCCGGAGGGCGGCGAGCACGGCCTCGTCGCGCCCCTCCGAGATGTTGGGCACCGACTCAAGCGGAAGCGGCACGCGCGGAGTCTACGAGCGAAGTCGCGACGGCTCGCGGCTACGTCCCTGAAGCCCCGTGTAGGCGGCCCGGGCGTAGCGGCGTGTGGCCAGGTCGTCCACGAGAGTCACCACGGGCCCGTGCACGACCAGCCCCTCCTCCGAGCGCTCCTTGAGGAGGTTGGGAAGGAAGTCCTCGGCGAGCCACTCGCGTCCGGGCGCGACCGCCGCGCGCGCCTTGATGCGGACGAGCTCCCCGTCCAGTGCCTCCTCCTCCTCGAGCGTCGGTCGGCGGACGAACTGCGTCGGCCCCACGGGCACGATGCGTGCGACCCGCTCGACGAGCTCGCGGGCGGCGTCGCCGTCGCTCACGTAGAGCTCGATCGCGACCTCCCGGTAGCCGCGCGGGAGCACCCTCACGGCCTTCACCTCCGAGTTGTGCACGCGGATGATCTCGCCGCTCAGGCTGCGGAGCTCGATGGAGCGGAGCGACATCTTCTCGACGACCCCCTGCACGTCGAAGGGGTCGACGTAGACCGTGTCGCCCACCCTGAACCAGCCCTCGAAGAACATGAGCAGCCCGGCCACCACGTCCATGAGGAAGCGCTGCGCCGAGAAGGCGAGAATGATGGCGAGGAACGACGCCCCTACGACAGTCTCCACCCGTTGCGCGCCGGTCAGCGTCATGAGCGAGAGCAGGAGCGCGATCCCGAAGACGAGGTAGGCGATGCTCGTCTGCACGAGCGAGATCGCGGTCTCGCGCTGCTTGAGGCCCGTGATGACGCCCGTGTCCACCGTGCTCCCCTCGAGCCCTGAGCGCCGCACGCTGCGGTCCACGAGGAAGGCCGCCAGCCGTCCGGCGAGGCGGGTCACGAGCCAGGCGACGAGAAAAAGCCCGGCGACGACGATCAGCCGCCCGAGAGGCGGGTAGATCGGCGTCCTTTCGTCGAGGAGGTCGATCAGCCCGTTCACGAAGCCGGCGAGGGTAGCGCGGGCTCGCGGGCGCCGCAAGGAGATCGACGGCCCGCTTAACGCCCCTTAACAGAGGAGCCGGCGGAGAGTGCGCGGGAAGGCCCTGGCTAGACTCGGCGTTGGGGATACCGGATGGCCTCGAGCCCGTCACAGCTGCGCACGTTCGCCCGCCTGCTCGGGTTTCTGCGCCCCTACCGGTGGTCGCTGGGCGTCTCCGTCGTCCTCGCCGTCGGCTCGCAGGCGGCCGCCGTGACGATCGCCTTCCTCACGGGCGACGCGCTCCAGAGCGCCGTCGGCTCCGACAACCGCAGCCGCCTCTGGACGCTCGCCCTCCTCGTTCTCGCCGTCGGACTCGCCCGCGCCCTCTTCATGGTCGGGCGCCGGCTCATCTCCGGACGTCAGGCCCTCGCCGTCGAGTACGACCTGCGCGACGCCGTCTACGCGAAGCTCCTGCGCCTCTCCTTCGGCTTCTACGACCGTCACCAGACGGGGCAGCTCATGTCGCGTGCCACCGTCGACCTCCAGTCTGTGCGGTTCTTCCTCGGCTACGGCCTCATCTTCATCTTCCAGCACGTCCTGACGATCGTGGGCGTGACGATCACCCTGTTCGTCGTCAACTGGCGGCTGGCTCTCGCGGCGACGGCGATCATGCCCTTCGTCGTCGCGCTGGCCTACCGCTACAGCCGCGTCTCGCATCCGATTCTCCGCGAGGTCCAGCAGAAGATGGCGGATGTCGCCACCGTCGCCGAGGAGAACATCGTCGGCGTCCACGTGGTGAAGTCGTTCGCGCAGGAACGCAACGAGTCCGGAAAGTTCGCCGACCGCTCCGAGCGCGTCTTCCAGCAGAGCATCCTCGCCAACCGCCAGCGGGCGCTCTACGTGCCCCTCCTCGCCTTCCTGCCGCTCGTCGCGCAGGCGGCCGTGCTCCTGCTCGGCGGGCGCATGGTGGCGAACGGGGACCTGGGGCTGGACGCCTTCTTCGCATTCAACGTCCTCGTCGTCATGCTGGTCCTGCCGCTCCGCATGCTCGGCATGTGGATCGGCCAGGCGCAGCGCGCGACCGCCTCCGGCGAGCGCATCTTCGAGGTGATCGACGAGCCCGAGGAAGTCGTCGACGCGCCTGCTTCGCGCGATCTGCCGCCGGGCGACGGGCGCATTCGGTTCGAGCGGGCGACCTTCGGCTACGATCCCGACCGCCCCGTGCTCGAGGAGATCGAGCTCGAAGTCGACCCGGGGACGACGATCGCGCTGATCGGGCACACGGGCTCCGGCAAGTCGACGCTCGCCGCCCTCGTCCCCCGCTTCTACGACACCACGGCCGGCCGGGTGACCGTCGACGGCGTGGACGTGCGCGACGTCAAGCTGACCTCCCTCCGGCGGGAGATCGGGATCGTCGCGCAGGATCCCTTTCTCTTCTCCGCGAGCGTGCGCGAGAACATCGCTTTCGGGGCGCCGGCGGCGAGTGACGAGGAGGTCGAGCACGCCGCCCTGCTCGCGCAGGCCCACGAGTTCATCGCCGAGCTTCCCGAGGGCTACGACACCGTGATCGGCGAGCGCGGGATCACGCTCTCGGGCGGTCAGCGCCAGCGGCTCGCGATCGCGCGCGCCCTCGTCAAGAACCCGCGCATCCTCATCCTCGACGACGCGACCGCCTCGGTCGACGCAACCACGGAGGCGCGCATCCGCCTCGGCCTGCGCGAGGCGATGAAAGGGCGGACGACGCTCATCGTCGCGCATCGCCTCTCGACCATCGCCCTCGCCGACGAGCTCGTCGTCCTCGAGGGCGGGCGCATCGCGTGCCGAGGGACGCACGAGGAGCTGATCGACTCCAGCCCGGTCTACCGGGAGATCTACCAGCATGGCCTGCTCGAGCGCGAGTTTGCCGAGCGGGTGGAGGAGACGGCGCTGGAGGCGAGCGCGTGAGGCGGAGCAGACTCGTCACGAAGCCGTGGCCCACGCGCGCGCGATCCGCGGTTAGGCTGAAGCCATCGGGCTGGGGAGGTGGGTTTCCCAGGACCCCGCGCGTCTATCTCGGGGAGTACCCGTGAGAGTCTGGCAACCGGGCTCCCACCTCACCTTGCAGCGGGGCGCCGAGGTCGACGACTGGTCCTGGCGGCGCACCGTCCGACGCGTCTCGACGCTCGGGCGCTTGACCCTGCCCTACAGGGGCCGCACGGCGCTCGCGATCGGCTCGCTCCTGGCCGCCACCCTCACCGGACTCGCGCCCCCGTACCTCGCCAAGCTCGCGATCGACGACGGGATTCGCGGCGGCGATCTCGACCTGCTCGGCGTCCTCATCGCCCTCCTCGTGGGAGCCGGGCTGCTCAACCTCCTGACGAGCTCGGCGCAGACCTACTTCACGGGCTGGACGGGCGAACGCATCCTCGCCGACCTCCGCAACCGGCTCTTCGGTCACCTGCAGCGGCTCTCGCTCGGCTACTACGAGCGCAACCGCGCCGGCGTCATCATCAGCCGGCTCACGAACGACGTGGACGCGCTCGACCAGCTCGTCACCGACGGCGTCGCGAGCCTCGTCCAGAACACGCTGTTGCTCGGCGGCTCCGCGGTCATCCTCTTCGTCCTCGACTGGCGCCTCGCCCTCGCCACGCTCTCGGTGGTTCCGATCATGGCGCTGGCGACCGGGGTCTTCCGCGTGCGGTCTTCCCGTGCCTACCGTGCCGTGCGCGAGCGACTGGGGCTCGTCACCGCCACGCTCGCCGAGGACATCGCCGGCATGCGGGTCGTCCAGTCGTTCACCCGCGAGCGCGCCAACCAGCGGCACTTCCGTGAGGTGAACCAGCACTACCGAGCGGCGAACCAGGAGACCGTCGTCCTGAACGGCCTCTACTTCCCCTTCGTCGACTTCCTCTCCGGCGTCGCGACGGCGATCGTGCTCGGCTACGGCGGCTGGCTCACCTCCAACGGCGACGTCAGCGTCGGAACGCTCTTCGCGTTCCTCCTCTACCTCTCGAACTTCTTCGACCCCGTCCAGCAGCTCTCGCAGCTCTACAACACGTTCCTCTCGGCCGTGGCCGCGCTCGACAAGATCATGGACGTCATGGACGAGCAGCCCACGGTCGTCGATCGCGCGGGCGCCCAGCCGCTCCCCCCGATCGAAGGTCACGTCCGGTTCGAGGGCGTTCGCTTCGGCTACGCCGAGGGTGTGGAGGTCCTCCACGGCATCGACCTCGACGTGCCCGCAGGCACGACGGTCGCGCTCGTCGGTCACACGGGCGCGGGCAAGTCCACGATCGCGAAGCTGCTGGCCCGCTTCTACGACCCGCGCGAGGGCCGCATCACCATCGACGGCCACGATCTCCGCGATGTGACCCAGGAGAGCCTGCGCCGCCAGCTCGGCGTCGTCCCCCAGGAGGGCTTTCTCTTCGCGGGCACAGTGCGCGACAACATCGCCTTCGGACGACCGGGCGCGGGCGCGGAGGAGATCGCCGCTGCCGCGCGCGCCGTCGGAGCCCACGAGTTCGTCGCGGCCCTGGAGCATGGCTACGAGACCGAGGTGGGCGAGCGCGGCAGCCGTCTCTCGCTCGGCCAGCGCCAGCTCGTCGCCTTCGCGCGAGCGCTCCTCGCCGATCCGCGGATCCTCGTGCTCGACGAGGCGACGTCGAGCGTGGACATCGGCACCGAGCAGCACATCGAGCGAGCGCTCAGGCGCCTGCTGGCGGGCCGAACCGCCTTCGTCATCGCCCACCGCCTCTCCACCATCCGCGGCGCCGACCTGATCGTCGTGCTCGAGCACGGGCGCATCGTCGAGCAGGGGACCCACGACGAGCTCGTGGCCCGAGGCGGGCTCTACCGCTCGCTGTACGGCGACTGGGCGGCCGCGGCGTAGGGCGCGTTAAGCTCCGCGTACATGGGACCGCTCGAGGGCGTGTTCAACGAAGCGTGGGGCCTCTACAAAGCGCACTGGCGCCACTTCTTCGTGCTCGCGATCGTCGTCTACGCCGCCCTCCTGGCGCTGAACGTCCTCCTCGTCTTGACACTCGGCCGGTTCGGGGCGTTCGTTTCGGCCTTCGTCTACCTGGCGGGCGCATTCTGGCTCCAGGGAGCGATCGTGAAGGCGGTGGAGGACGTGCGCGACGGCCGCGCCGACCTCTCCGTCCGCCAGACTCTCGAGAGCGTCCGCCCACGCTTCAACCGGATCGCCGTCGCGGGCCTCCTGGCCGCGTTCGGCATCACGATCGGCTTGATCCTGCTGGTCGTCCCCGGGCTCGTCCTTCTCACCTGGTGGATCCTCTTGATTCCGGCGATCGTGCTCGAGGACCGGGGAGTCACGGAGGCGTTCGGTCGCAGCCGCGAGCTCGTGAGCGGCAACGGCTGGAGCGTCTTCGGCACGATCATCCTGACCGTCGCCCTCTTCATCGGGATCGGCATCGTGCTCGGCCTGCTCCTCTTCCCCCTCGAGGACTGGCTCGGCGACCTGATAGGCGACGTGATCTCGAACACGATCTTCGCACCGTTCGCCGTCCTCACGTGGACGCTCATGTACTACCGGCTCAGGGCCTTGAAGGAGCCGGCGCCCGCCGTCGCCGCTGCCGCCGGGTCGTGACCGAGCTCGACCCGGAGACCACGGAGCGCATCGCAGAGCCGGTCCCGGACGAGGCCGAGCGCGAGGCACTTCTCACGCCCGTACAGGCGATCGAGAAGATGCGGATCAAGGTGCCGCCGCGCGCCAACCGCAAGCTGCGAGACCTCCTCGAGCGCGTGAACGCCGACCCGCAGCTCAAGGCCTGGTGGCACGTCGCCAACATCAACGCGGTCAAGCGCCTGGAGATCAACGACCATTCCTGGGTGCACATCCAGATCGTGGCCAACATCGCGCTCAAGCTCCTCCGCCAACTCGCGAAGCACCGCGTGCAGCCGGGAGTCGTGCGCGACTACGGCATGAGCGAGGACGACGCCGAGATCGTCGTCGTGCTCGGCGCGCTCCTCCACTGCGTCGGCATGGCCGTGCACCGCGACGGCCATGAGGACTTCAGCCTCTTCCTCGCCGAGCCGAAGATCAGGGAGCTGCTCGAGGGCGTGTACCAGGAGCCCGAGCTGACGGTCATCGCCGTCGAGGTGCTCCAGACGATCACGAGCCACCGCGAGTACGGCAAGCCGCTCACGCTCGAGGCCGGGATCGTGCGCGTGGCGGACGCGCTCGACATGGCGGAGGGCCGCTCGCGCATCCCCTTCCAGTACGGGCGGGTCTCGATCCACTCGTTGTCGGCGGCGGCGATCGAGGGGGTCGAGATCAAGGACGGGGAGCGGGCCCCCATCCTCATCGAGATTCGCATGAACAACTCGTCCGGCATCTACCAGGTGGACGAGCTTCTGAAGGGCAAGCTGCGCGGCTCGGGCCTCGAGCCCTACGTCGAGGTCATCGCGCGCATCGACACCGAGGCCGAGAAGAGCCTCATTCCGCTCTACCGGCTCGAGCTCTAGGCCGACGGCTCGACTGCGCCCCAGTCCGCGGGCGCGACGTCACGTACGTGCTGGGCGAACGACCACACGTGCCCCTCGATGTCTTCGGCGTCGTACCGCCGGTCGCCGTAGGCCTGGTCCTCGGGCTCCCGCAGGATGGTGGCCCCCGCCTCCCTGGCCCGTTCGCAGTGCCGGTCGACGTCGTCCACGTAGACGTGTACGAGCTGGGTCGCCTGGCCAAGCCTCTTGGGGCTCTTGTAGTCCGGGCCTGGGTGCCCGAGCATGATCACGCCGCCTCCGAGCTCCATCTCGGCGTGCAAGACGATCCCCTCGGCGTCCGGGAAGCGCAACCGCTCGCGGAAGCCGAACGCCCTGGCGAGCCAGTCCAGCGCGCGGGACACGTCCTCGTACAGGAGGTACGGGGTGATCTGCGGGTAAGGAGAGGGGTTCTGCGGCACGAGGGCAGGCTAACCGAAGGGCGCCGCCGAGACCTCGACGCGCCCGGGGCTCGCTACACTTTGCCGGCCCTTGCGGGGTCGTCTAACGGTAGGACGCCTGACTCTGGATCAGGTAGTCAAGGTTCGAATCCTTGCCCCGCAGCCTCACGAAAGGCCTGGAAACGGGCTTTCGCGTTTCAGACCAGGACGACGCAAGCCCTCACGGGGCGGAAGCGCCTCTGTGGTCGGGAAGTCTAGGTTCAAATCCTAGCCCCGGAGCATTCGCAAAACGGCTTCCAAATGTGTCCGCGGAGGGTCTATCATCGGGAGTGAGCCTCCTTGGGGACGCATCGGGAAGTAGCCACTTAGCTTCGGTTCCCCACCCGAGCGCCCGCTACGGCCTCGGGTCAGTGGAACGACTGCGGTGCCCGATGCGTCCCACGGAGGTGGGCTTCTCCAGGGCGAGGAGACGACGCAGGCCGGTGAGCAAGCTCAGTCGCGCCCGAGAAGCGTCGCGCCGCCTCCGCTGACTTGAAGCCCTCCGAACTTTGGGCTAGGCAAACCTCGACCTCCGGCGGATTGTCCCGGCGTTACCGCTGTGGGATAAGCAGCAAGTTCCCGAGAGTCGCGGGACTCGCCGGTCGTCTGTGACCACCGCGAAGGCTCCGGGCGCGGAGGGAGGTCCGGCGTCCGGGCCGCAGGGCGTCCGGACCTCCTTTTGTCCGCGCCGAAGAACCGTGCCCGGACCGATTCGCTACGCTTTCCGCCCACGGCGCATTCGTCTAGTGGCCTAGGACGCCGCCCTCTCACGGCGGTAGCACGGGTTCGAATCCCGTATGCGCCTCTAAACCCCTGCTAAGCAGCCATTTCTGTTGCCGAACTTGACGACGGTAGCGCGAATTCAGGTCCGTTGGCAGCCAACCTGCTCGCGGCTGTAACACGAAGCGAATTGGGTGCTCGCCTGGAACCGGCGCGTCGGTCTTCGAATCCGCCTGCGGAGGTTCGACTCCTCCTGAGGCCATGATCAAGAAAGGGCCGGAAAGGGCGTCTTCGCGAGGACAGAAGCCGCCTCGCCCTCGCCTGGGACGAGGTCAAGGCCGCGTAGTAAGGCTGCGCGCGTTCACGCCGGGGCACCCACTTCCGCGAGGGGCGCGCGCGCCTTTCTCGCGGCCACGATGTTGCCCTTCCGCTCGAGGAGGGAGGCGGCCTCCCCGCGAGCAGCATCCGCCTCGTCGGGCCTGCCCGCGAGGCGCAGCACCTCCGCCAGATCCAGCAGCACGTCCGCGTGGAAGAGGACGTAGTCGGTCTGCTCGGCGAGCTCCACCGCCTCCCTGGCGAGGGCTTCCGCCCGCTCGAGCT
>JBOHAJ010000261.1:0-3965 GCA_050697715.1 Gaiellaceae bacterium | reverse complement strand
CCATGTGGCTGAAGGAGGGAGCACGATGACCGTCGTCGAGGAGGAACAACTTGCGGCTCTCGAAGGCTTCGCGGGCGAGCTGCTGCGTCCCGGAGACACCGGTTACGAGGAGGCCCGCACGCACTACAACGCGCTGGTCGACAAGCGCCCTGCGCTCATCGCCCGCTGCCGCGGCGCCGCGGACATCGTCGCCGCCGTGAACTTCGCCCGCGAGAACGGCTTCGAGGCGTCCATTCGCGGCGGGGGGCATAGCGTCGCCGGTCTCTCGCTCACCGACGGCGGCGTCACGATCGACCTCTCGCGGATGCGAGGCATTCACGTGAACCCGGCGAAGAGGACGGCCCGGGCTCAGGCAGGCGTCACCTGGGCCGAGCTCAACCGTGAGACCCAGCTTCACGGGCTGGCGGTGACGGGCGGCGTGATCTCCACGACCGGCATCGCCGGGCTCACTCTCGGAGGCGGCCTCGGCTGGCTGATGCCCAAGTACGGCCTGGCGACGGACAACCTCCTCTCGGCGGACGTGGTCACGGCGGACGGACGTCTGCTCACCGCCAGTGCGAACGAGAACGAGGACCTCTTCTGGGGCCTGCGCGGCGGCGGCGGCAACTTCGGCGTCGTCTCCTCCTTCGAGTATCGGCTTCATCCTGTCGGGCCGAACATCACGGGCGGGCTCGTCATCCACCCATTCGAGGCGGCGGGGGACGTCCTGCGCTTCTTCCGGGAGTTCACCGCCGACCTCTCCGACAACCTGATGGTCTTCGCCGGCGTGATCCATGCGCCGGACGGGTCGGGCGCCAAGTTGTCCGGGATCCTTCCCTGCCACATCGGGCCGCCCGAGGAGGCCGAGCGCGATCTACGACCGCTGCTCGAGTTCGGCTCCCCGGTCATGCAGGAGGTCGGCCCGCTGCCCTATACGGTCATGAACTCGCTGCTCGACGACGCCTACCCGACCGGATCCCTCAACTACTGGAAGTCGAGCTTCCTGAGGGAGCTGTCGGACGAGGCGATCGACACGGTGATCGAGCACTTCCAGAGCTGCCCGTCGCCGATGAGCGCCATGCTCTTCGAGCACTTCCACGGGGAGGTCACGCGAGTACCGGTGGATGCGACGGCCGTCCCGCACCGCGAGCCCAGCTACAACTTCGCGATTACGTCGGTCTGGACCGACCCCGCGACGAGCGACGCGAACGTCGAGTGGACGCGGCGGACCCACGCGGCGATGGAGCCCTTCCTGGCGAACCGGCGCTACCTCAACTACATGTCCGAGGACGACGTCGGCCTCGCGCCAGTACAGGCAGGCTACGGCCCCAACCAGGACCGCCTGGCCAAGCTGAAGGCCGAGTACGACCCGGAGAACTTCTTCCACCTGAACTTGAACGTCGAGCCGAACGCCTGACCTGACTCAGGCCGCCCGCTCGACGTAATCTCGAGTTCAGGGCTTGCATCTAGCATCGAGCCATGATCGAGCTCGGGCCCGCCGGCCTCGCGATCGCCTTCGCGGCCGGGGTCGTGGCGTTCACCTCTCCGTGCGTCCTCCCCCTCGTGCCGGGCTATCTGGCCTTCGTCTCCGGGGTCGGCTTCGACGAGCTCGGCGCGAGGCCGCGGCGAGTCGCCGTCTGCACGTCGGCATTCGTCGGAGGCTTCACGGCGATGTTCGTCGCGCTGGGCGCGGGCGCCGCCTGGTTCGGGAACGTCCTCCTCGAGCACCGCCGCCCGCTCGAGATCGCGGCCGGCGTGCTCGTCATCCTCGCGGCGGTGACGTTCGTCGGCCTCCCGTTGCCGCGCCTGCTCTCGCGCGAGCGACGCCTGCCCGCTACACCCGCGAGCGGCGGCGGGATCAGCGCCTCCTGCGTGGCCGGAATTGCCTTCGCGATCGCGTGGACACCGTGCGTCGGCCCGACGCTCGGCGCCATTCTCACGCTGTCAGCGGGCGGGCAGAGCCCGGCGGAGGGCGCCGTTCTCCTGGCCGCGTTCTCGCTCGGGCTCGGGCTGCCGTTTCTCGCCTTCGGGCTCGGCTTCACCCGTGCGCTCGGGTTGGCGCGGGCGCTGCGGAAACATCAGCGGGTGGTCAGTCTCGGCTCGGCCGTCCTCCTCGTCGCATTCGGCGTCCTGCTTGCAACCGGCGAGCTCGTCGACCTGACGGCGCGGCTCGCTCGCTACACGGGCTGGCAGATCTGACGCATTCCGTCGCGGTCGTGCGCGAGACTTCCGACCGATGCGCGCCATCGTGCTCCTCGACGGCGAGCCGCGTTTCCGGCCGCTCCCCTTCCCGCCGACGATCGACGGGCCGCTCGCCCGTGCGGTCGAGGACGCCGCGATCCTGCTCGAGCGCTCACCGAGTCGGTTCGACGGGCCGATCGCTTTCTGCCACGGCGCCTCTCGCGACGGGGCGATCCTCCGCCGTGACGGCCGCTACGCGGAAGCCGTCGTCCTCTTCGCGGAGCCGACCCTCGCCTACCGGCTCGGATTCGCCCTCGGCGTCCAGCTCTTCGTGGAGCGCCCGGAGGGCGTCGTCCTTTTCCAGCTCCGCGGGCCGTCCATCGGCCGGGACCCGCTGCTCTGGACGGCGTCAGCTTCAGGCGGGCTCGCCCCTGGAGAGGAGCCGCGCGCAGCGATCCTCGCAGACGCGGCCGAGGAGATCGGTCTCGGCGAGGACGATCTGCCCTGCCT
This sequence comes from Gaiellaceae bacterium, assembly GCA_050697715.1. Lineage (GTDB taxonomy): Bacteria > Actinomycetota > Thermoleophilia > Gaiellales > Gaiellaceae > DASQWP01. The sequence goes on along the minus strand of JBOHAJ010000261.1, from coordinate 1,295 downwards.
CCGGCCGGTCGCAGTCGTCCTGAGCGACGACACGGGCTCCGCGCTCGTCGTCTACCACGCGGGCCTGCGGGAGGGAGCGGAGCCGGAGCCCGACGACGTCAAGGTCGCGGAGCTCCAGTGGGCACGGACGCCTGACGACCTGGCCGCCCAGGTGTCGGCGGACACGATCGCCTGCTGGGAAGCGCTGGAGCGCTCAGCCGCGGAGCGCGAGACGAGCGCCGAGGCCTAAGCCCCGCCCTCGGCTTCCGAGCCGCCCGTCACCTTCTGCCACCACTCGTCCTCGCGGCGCTTGAGCTCGCCCTGAACCTGGGCGACGTAGGTGGCCAGCTCGCTCTCCTTCTGGCCGAGGCGATCCTCGAGGGCGGCCAGCTCGGCCTCGCGGCGCTCGAGCTTGTCCTCGCGGATCTCGATGTCCGCCTCGACCTTGGCCTCCTTGCCCTCGATGTGCGACTCGCGGTCGTCCAGCTCGCGCAGGCGCTCGCGGAGCGTGTCCTCCATCTCGGCGACGCGCTTCTCGCGCCGCTCGAGCCGGCGACGCTGGGATTCGGAGATGTCTTCCGAGTTGGAGAGCTCCGCCTCGCGCTCGGCGAGCTCGCGCTCGCGCGTCTTCAGGCGCTCCTCGACCTCCTCGAGGTCGCGGCCCTTCTGACCTTCGGTCTGGACGCGGGCGGCGTGCGCCTCCCGGTGATGGAGCTCGGCCTCGCGGGCGGCGAGCTCGAGGTCGCGCTTGTCGAGCTCGGCTTCGCGCGCAAGGACGTCCTGAACAGCTTTGCCCTGGCCGGAGAGCTCGTTCTCGAGCCGGCCCGCGTCCGCGCGCAAGCGATCCTGCTTCTGGCGCAGCTCGTCCTCTCGCTCGGACAGTACCTCGTCGCGGGCTTGGACCCGGGAGGCCTCCTTGGCCAGCTCGCGCTCCCGGGCGGCGAGCGCCTGCTCCCGTCCCTGGAAGGCCTTTTCTTGCTCGCGGAGCACCCCCTCGCGCTCGGCGAACGCGCGCTCGCGGGCCTCGTGCCGGGCCTTGAGCTCCGTCTCCTTGCCCGCGACCGCCTGCTCGCGGCGAAGCATCTTCGCCTCCTGCGAGGCGACGCTCTGAGCCCGCTTGGCGACCTCCGCAGCAGCCTTCTCGCGTTCGCGGTCGGCTTCCTTCAGCTCACGCAACTTCGTCTCGACCTGCCCCGAACGCTCGCCGAAGAGCGCCTCCTCTCCGGCGAGCCGCGTCTCGAGCTCGGAGACGCGCTCGCGCTCCTGGCGGAGCTGGGAGAGCTGCTCGGTGAGTCGGCGCTCGCGGAGCTCGAGCT
>JBOHAJ010000260.1:0-12769 GCA_050697715.1 Gaiellaceae bacterium | reverse complement strand
GCCTTACCCGTCCTTAGTGGCCAGGGCCCGGGGTCAGACCCCTGGACATGCCCCAACGGGCCACTTCGGCGCCCCCAATTCCTACGACGAGGATGGAGCCGGCTCATCGCCCCCTCCGCAAAGGAAGCCGCCGGGAGCGACGCTTCTGGCCATGTCCCGGGGTCTGACCCCGGGACATGGCTCACTGAGACGGCGGCGATGGCCCCCGGGCGCTCTTAGTTGCCTCCGTTCCGCGTCGAGGCCGCGGCTGCGAACCACATCGCCGTTCTCGAGACATCGGATGTCCCGGAATGCGTTCTCTCGCACTCGCCTGCAGCTCTGGACTTTCGTGCCGCCAAGCCGGCACAGCCGTCGAACGGCCCGTTTCGGCGTACGATTCGCGCATAGCCACGCGTCCGGCACCCACCGGCGAGAGCCGGATCCTCTACGAGGTCATCTCCACGGTCGGCTCCTCGCTCGACCTCCAGGAGGTCCTGGGCGCCGTCGTTCGCCTCCTTTCCGAGGCGAGCGCCGTGCACGCCTGCTTCGTCTACCTCGTCGAGGACGAGGACGAGCGGCTCGTCCTGCGCGCCGCCTCCGAGCCCTATGCCCAGCTCGTGGGTGAGATCGCGCTCGAGCGAGGCGAGGGCATCGCCTGGTGGGCGGCGGAGCGCAAGGAGCCGGCCTTCACGCAGAACGCGATTACCGACCCGCGCAACAAGTTCGTGCCCGAGCTCGAGGAGGAGCGCTTCCAGTCGCTCCTCTCGCTGCCGATCGTAGCCAGGGACGGGGAGGTGATCGGCGTCATCTCGCTCCACACCGAGGCGCCGCGCGAGTTCACGGAGCCGGAGGTGGAGATGCTCTCCTCGAGCGCCTCGCTCGTCGCGGGCGCGATCGAGAACGCCCGCCTCTACGAGGAGATGCGACAGCGCGTGGACGAGCTCGAGCACCTCACCGAGCTCGGGGAGACCCTCGCCCGCGCGGAGGTGCTCGACGACCTCCTCCCTGCCGTTACGAAGCGCGCTCGCAAGCTCCTGCGCGCGGAAGCGTGTCACCTCTATTTGCTGGACGCGGCCGCCGAGGAGCTCCACCTGCGCTCGTCGTCGCCCGATTCCGCTGAAGCCCGGCCAGTGATCGGGCTTCAGAGTCTCGGACCCGAGCTCGCACGGAGCGGCCGCTCGGCCACCGTCGCGGTGCCCCTCGTGGCGAACGACGAGCTCCTCGGCCTCCTGCTCGCGGAGGAGACCTCCGGGGTCGACCTCGCACGCGCGGTCGCCAACCAGACGGCGGTGGCGCTCAAGAAGATCGAGCTGATCGACCGGCTGACGGAGAAGAACCTCATCAAGGACTTCTTCGAGCAGCTCGCGGGCGGTGCCGCGCTCGGGAACCTGGAGGGCCGCGCCGCCCGTCTCGGTTGCGACCTCGAGCACCGCCACCTCGTCCTCGCCGCCGCCCCCGCATCCGACGAGCTGGAGAAGGCTCTCGCCGCCGTCTCCCCCGGCTCGCTCTTCGATCGGCGCGACGACTCCATGCGCGCGCTCCTCGTGATTCCGGCAACCGGGCAGGAGCGCTTGCTGGAACGGGTCCGGCAGGTGCACGCGGAGCTCGGGGCGGACGTCGCAATCGGCGTCTCGAATCCCTGCCAGGGCGCGACCAGCTTCCCGGCGGGGTTCGAGGAGGCCCGCCACGCCCTCCTCGGCACGAGCGTGCTCCAGGGGAAGCCGGGACTCATGACGTATGAGGAGCTCGGCCCCTACAAGTACCTCCTGCGCCTTCCCTTCGACTCGGGCATGCGCGACGCGCACCGGGACGCCGTCGCGCGCATCGCGGAGTACGACCGCCAGCGGCAGACCTCCCTCCTGAAGACCCTGGAGGAGTTTCTCCGCCGCCACGGGAACATCAGCGCGACAGCCGAGGCGCTGTACGTGCACCCCAACACGCTCCGCCAGCGGCTGCGCCGCATCGGCGAGCTCTCGGGGCTGGACCTGCGCAAGGACGACTGGCTCCTCGTCGAGATCGCGGTCAAGATGGTCAAGCTCCAGCAGGCCCTGGGCACGGCCAGTCCCGACATACGGCGCTCGCAGGGCTTGTAGGAAGCGGCCATCGGCGGCCCGTCGGACGGCGGCTATCGTCAGAGCGTCCCCGACCGGGAGGGAGGAGTCTGAATGGCCGCCAGCACGTCCCCCGCGCCGACCATCGAGGGCATCCGCGAGGAGTCAGGTCGGCGTGGGATCGAGTTCTACTTCGCCCAGTTCGTCGACATGTACGCTCGCCCGAGCGCGAAGTTGGTGCCCGCCGAGCACTTGGACGCTCTCGTCACCGACGGTGCCGGCTTCGCGGGCTTCGCCGCCGGCGAGATCGGGCAGCTGCCGAGCGACCCTGACATCGCGGCCATCCCCGACCTGCGCAGCTTCACGCCGGTGCCGTGGGAGGCCAACCTGGGCCGATTCGCCTGCGACATCTACGTCGAAGGGGAGGAGTGGCCGTACGACCCGCGCACGATCCTGCGTCGCCAGCTCGAAAAGGCGCGCCAGAAGGGCTTCGAGTTCAAGATTGGCCTCGAGCTGGAGTACTTCCTCGTCGAGCAGCGCGAGGACGGCTCGATCCAGCAGGCCGATCCCCTCGACACGCTCGAGAAGCCCTGCTACGACCTCGTGGGGCTTACGCGCAACTACGAGTTCCTCACCACCGTCTCGCGCTACGTCAACGAGCTCGGGTGGGGGAACTACGCCAACGACCACGAGGACGCGAACGGCCAGTTCGAGCAGAACTTCGAGTTCACCGATGCGCTCGCGAGCTGCGACCGGGCGATCTTCTTCCGCTACATGGTGCACACGCTCGCCGAAAGGAAGGGCCAGGCGGAGGGGCGCCGCGTCCTCGCCACCTTCATGCCGAAGCCGTTCACGCACTTGACCGGCAACGGGTGCCACTTCCACATGTCGCTCTGGGACGGCGACACGAATCTCTTCCTCGACGACAACGACCCGCGCGGCCTCGGGCTCTCGGAGCTCGCGTACAGCTTCATCGGCGGGCTGAAGAAGCATGCCCGGGCCTACAGCGCCGTGACGGCGCCGACGGTGAACTCCTACAAGCGCCTCAAGGTCGGGACGACGGCGAGCGGAGCCACCTGGTCGCCGGTCTGGATCTCGTACGGCTACAACAACCGCACGCAGATGCTCCGGATCCCCGGCCCGGGGCGCGTGGAGGACCGGACGATCGACGGCGCCTGCAACCCGTACCTGGCCGCGACGGTGGTGCTCGCAGCCGGACTCGACGGGATCGCGGAAGGGATCGACCCGGGCGACCCCAACGCGGACAACCTCTACGCCGTCTCCTACGACGAGCTTCAGGGCCGTGGACTCGAGACGCTTCCGACGAACCTCCTCAGCGCCACGCTCGAGCTCGAGCAGGACGAGGTCATGCGCAGGGCGCTCGGGCGAGGGCGGGACGAGGACTACGTCGACTACTACGTCCGCGTGAAGCGGGACGAGTGGAACCGCTACCACGAGCAGGTCACGCCCTGGGAGGTGGCCGAGTACCTGACTCGCTTCTAATCCATATGTAGAGACTCTCCACTCCCAAGAGAGCAGAATCGTTGGAACTACGGGTCTTTTCGCTCATCCTCACATGTAGATTGAGGACATATGTGTGGCATCGTCGGACTGTTCTCGAAGTCGCCTGAGCTCGAGGAATTCCTGGGCGGGCACCTGGCGGCGATGCTCACGCAGATGAGCGATCGCGGGCCGGACAGCGCGGGCGTCGCCGTCTACCGCGATCCCGCTCCAGCCGGCTCGAGCAAGCTCACACTCTTTTCGGCCGACGCGCTGGAGGACTGGGACGCCCTCGCCGCGGAGCTGGGGAACGCCTTCGGCGGCTCGCCCGAGCCGAGCGTCCGCTCGAGCCACGCCGTCATGGTCGTCGAGTCCGACGCAACGGAGGTCGAGGCGTGGCTCCGGCGAACGCACCCCAGGCTGCGCGTGATGAGCGCCGGCCAGGCGATCGAGATCTACAAGGAGACCGGACGGCCGGAGGATTTCGTCCGGCAGTTTGCGCTGACCGACCTCCGCGGGAGCCACGGCCTGGGGCACACGCGGATGGCCACGGAGAGCCGCGTCACGACGGAGGGCTCGCATCCGTTCTCCACCGGCCTCGACGTCTGCCTCGTGCACAACGGCTCGCTCTCGAACCACAACCGTTTGCGAGAGCGCCTCCGCCGGGAGGGGATCGACTTCCAGACCGACAACGACACGGAGGTCGCGGCCGGGTACCTGGCCTGGCAGCTGCACGAGGGGGCCTCGCTCGAGGGGGCGCTCGAGGGCTGCCTCGAGGACCTCGACGGCTTCTACACGTTCCTCGTCGGCACGCTGGAGGGGTTCGCCGTGCTCCGCGACCCGATCGCGTGCAAGCCGGCGGTGCTCGCGGAGACGGACCACTGGGTCGCCATGGCGTCCGAGTGGCGAGCGATCGCCGTCCTCCCGGGCGCTGCGGAGGCCCGGGCCTGGGAGCCGGCACCCGGAGTCGTCTACGCGTGGGAACGGGCGAGGGTTTGAGCGCGACCGAGACGGCCGGGGCGATCGCCGTGGAGGTCGTCGATCTCGCCACAACGCCCCTGCGCGAGCTCAACCAGCGCCTCCACGACCTCGCCGGCGGGGCGCCGGGCGCGCGCCGCTGGCGCGTCCTCAATCCGAACGGCGCCCATGCCCTGGCGTGCGGTGTCGACGCGGAAATCGAAGTCGAGATCCAGGGACACGTCGGCTACTACTGCGCGGGCATGAACAAGCTGGCCACCGTCCAGGTGCACGGCAACGCCGGCCCCGGCCTGGCCGAGAACATGATGTCCGGAGCGGTCGTCGTGGACGGCAACGCGAGCCAGTCGGCGGGCGCGACCGGGCATGGCGGGCTCCTCGTCGTCCACGGCGACGCCGCGGCGCGGTGCGGGATCTCCATGAAGGGCATCGACATCGTCGTCAAGGGCTCGGTCGGGCACCTGAGCGGGTTCATGGCCCAGGCCGGCCGTCTCGTGGTCTGCGGTGACGCCGGCGAGGCCCTCGGCGACTCGATCTACGAGGCGCGCATCTACGTCCGGGGCTCGGTCGCCGGGCTCGGGGCAGACTGCGTCGAGAAGGAGCTCCGCGACGAGCACAGCGCCGAGCTGCGCGGCCTGCTCGGCCGCGCGGGCCTCCACGACGTCGACCCGTCCGACTTTCGCCGCTACGGCTCTGCCCGCCGGCTCTACAACTTCGAGGTCGACAGCGCGGGCGCGTACTGATGGCCACGCCCGACAGGCAGCTCCCCTGGAGTCTCCGCGAGTCCTACCTCTTCGACCGCACGGTCATCGCCGAGATCCAGCGCGCGGCGACCGAAGGCATCTACGACATCCGCGGCTTCGGCGCGAAGCGCCGCCTCCCCCACTTCGACGACCTTCTCTTCCTCGGCGCGAGCATCTCCCGGTACCCGCTGGAGGGCTACCGCGAGCGCTGCGACACGGACGTCGTGCTCGGCACGCGGTTCGCGAAGAGCCCGCTCGAGCTGAAGATCCCGATCACGATCGCGGGTATGAGCTTCGGCGCGCTCTCGGCGCCGGCGAAGGAGGCGCTCGGCCGGGGAGCGAGCGAGGTGGGGACGTCGACGACCACCGGCGACGGGGGCATGACGCCGGAGGAGCGCGAGCACTCGAAGACCCTCGTGTACCAGGTGCTGCCGTCCCGCTACGGACTGAATCCCGACGATCTGCGCAAGGCCGACGCGGTCGAGATCGTCGTCGGCCAGGGCGCGAAGCCCGGCGGCGGCGGGGTGCTCCTCGGCCACAAGATCTCCGACCGCGTGGCCGAGATGCGCGACCTGCCGAAGGGAATCGACCAGCGCAGCGCCTGCCGCCATCCCGACTGGACCGGCCCGGACGACCTGGAGATCAAGATCGGCGAGCTGCGCGAGATCACCGACTGGGAGAAGCCCGTCTTCGTCAAGATCGGCGCGACGAGAACGTATTACGACGTCCAGCTCGCGGTGAAGGCCGGCGCGGACGCCATCGTCCTGGACGGCATGCAAGGGGGAACGGCGGCGACGCAGGACGTCTTCATCGAGCACGTCGGCATCCCGACGCTGCCGGCCGTGCGCCTCGCCGTCGACGCGCTCCTGGAGCTCGACATGCACCGGAAGGTGCAGCTGATCGTCTCGGGCGGGATCCGGACGGGCGCCGACGTCGCGAAGGCGCTCGCGCTCGGCGCCGATGCGGTCTCCATCGGGACGGCGGCGCTCATCGCGATGGGTGACAACAGCCCGGACTACGACGAGGAGTACCGCAAGATCGGGAGCGCGGCCGGCTACTACGACGACTGGCAGGCAGGCCGCGACCCGGCCGGCATCTCAACCCAGGAGGACGGCCTCGCCGCACGCTTCGACCCGGTGCTCGGCGGCCGCCGCATCGCGAACTACCTGCGCGTGCTCACCCTCGAGACGCAGACGCTCGCCCGCGCCTGTGGCAAGTCCCACGTGCACAACCTCGAGCCCGAGGACCTGGTGGCGCTCACGGTCGAGGCGGCCGCTATGGCGCGTGTCCCGCTCGCGGGAACGAGTTGGATCCCCGGCGTGCACGAACCCGCGTAGCGGTCGCTCGCCCGACCCGGCCGCTTGACAGCCGTAGGCGGAGCGCGGTAGAAATCTTTGATCAAAGGTCACGAGAAGCAGCTCCGGCCCACGCCGCTTGAGATCTCGTCCGTCGAGGACGGCGTCTACCGCGCGCTCCGGCAGGAGATCGGGCGCCTCGAGCTCGCTCCCGGCCGGCGCCTTCGCCTGGAGGAGCTTGCGGGCCGCTTCCAGGTCAGTCTGACGCCCGTCCGCCACGCCCTCCGCCGCCTGGAGAGCGAAGGGCTCGTCGTCAGCGTCAGGCGGCGCGGATCGCGCGTCGCCCCGCTCAGCGTCGAGGAGCTGGAGGAGATTCAGGCGCTCCGGCTCGGGTTGGAAACCTTCCTCGCCCGCCACGGCGCCGAGCGCTGCACGAAGGAGGCGCTCGGCGAGATGAGGGCCGCGCGCGACGAGATGGAGCGAGCGTTCCGCGCCGGCGACCTGGACGCCTACATCCGCTCGTTCTGGTCGCTTCGCGACGCCTGTTACCGGTGCGCCGACCGGCCGCGTCTCCTCCACGCGCTCGAGGATCAGCGGATCCGAGTGGAGCGCTACGTGCTCTATCTCTGCCGCGATCCCGAGGCCTTCGCGAATCTTCGGCGCGGCCCCGACACCCTGCTCGAAGCCTGCCGGGCGCGGGACGGCGAGGCGGCGGAGGCGGCTACGCGCGACGCCCTGTTCTGGGTCCTGGCGGAGCTGCAGCGCATGCTCGACAATGTCGGCCCGTCGACCGCGGAGGCTTCGTAGGACACTAGATGTCGTTCCTTCTCGCCTGCCCGAACTGCGGCCCCCGCCCGGTTGACGAGTTCTCGTGCGCGGGCGAGGTGACGGTGCGCCCGAGGAGCTCGCCGACGCTCCGCGAGCTCACGTCCTACCTCTACTTCCGCCGCAACGTGGCCGGCGTCCAGCGCGAGTGGTGGTGCCACCGCCTCGGCTGCGCGGCATGGTTCCAGGCCGAGCGCGACACGCGGACGAACGACGTGCAGCGCGTCTTCGCTCCGGACCACGCGAAGGAGCCCGCTTGAGGCTCCCGCCGCAGCCGGGCCAGCAGCTCCAGCGGGACCGAGCGGTCACCTTCACGTTCCGCGGCAGGCCGGTAAGGGCCTTCGCCGGCGACACGGTCGGCTCGGCGCTCTTCGCGGCCGGGCAGCGGGTCTTCTCCCGCAGCTTCAAGTACCACCGCCCGCGGGGGCTCTTGTGCTGCTCGGGGCGGTGTCCCAACTGCCTGATGCAGGTGGACGGGACGCCGAACGTCCGCGTGTGCGTCGAGCCGGTCCGTGAGGGACTGCGGGTCGAGCCGCAGAACGTCCTCGGCTCGCTCGACCACGACCTCCTTGCGATCACCGACAAGGTCGGCGGGCCCTTCACGCCCGTCGGCTTCTACTACCGGACGATGATCCGCCCACGGCGGGCCTGGCCGCTCTACGAGCGCTTCCTCCGCAGCGTGGCGGGGCTGGGAAGGATCGACGCGCACGCGGACCGGACCGGCCGGTACGACGTCGAGCACCGGCGAGCTGAGGTGCTCGTGATCGGCGGCGGCCGCTCCGGGCAACGGGCGGCTGCCGACTGGGCCTCGAGGGGCAAAGAGGTCCTCCTCGTCGACGAGGAAGCAGACCTCATTCAGCTCGAGAGCGCCGAAGGTGCTTTCGAGCTGATTCAAGGAACCGCGATCGGCCTCTACGAGGGCAACCTCGTGCCCGTGGACGCGGGCAACGTCCTCTACCGTGTGCGCGCCGAGCATGTCGTGGTCGCCACGGGCGCCGTCGAGCAGCCGCTCCTCTTCCCCGGCAACGACCTCGTCGGCGTCGTCCTCCCCGAGGCCGCCCGCCGGCTCGTGCGCCGCTGGGCGCTGAAGCCGGGGGAGCGCGCAGTCCTCATCTCGGCCGACGAGCGCGGCCTAGCCGCGGCCGCCGACCTCGAGAGCGCGGGCGTCGAGGTCGCTGAGATCGTCGACCTTCGCAAGCGCAGGGTCCGGGAGATCGCAGCGAACGGGAAGAAAGGCAGGCTCTCCTCCGTCGAGTTGGACGACCAGAGGGTCGACTGCGACCTCCTCGTCATGTCCGGCGGGCGCCAGCCTGCGTACGCCCTCCTCGCGCAGGCGGGCGCCCGTATCGAATACGACCCCGCCCGCGGGGTCTTCCTGCCGGTCGAGATCCCCGACGGGATAGAGGCGGTGGGAGCTGCCGCAGGCGACGGGATCTCGACCGCGGTGCCGGCGGCGACCTACAACGGCGCGTCGGGCATAGGGAAGTGCTTCGTCTGCGTGTGCGAGGACGTGACCGACAAGGACGTCAAGCGCGCCATCGCCGAGGGATTCGACTCGATCGAGCTCGCCAAGCGCTATACGACCCTGACGATGGGCCCCTGCCAGGGGAAGCTGTGCCACCTCCCCTCCATCCGGCTGTACGCGCGCGAGAACGAGACGGACGAGGAGACGATCGGGACGACCACGGCCCGCCCGCCGTGGCAGCCGGTCGAGCTCGGCCTCCTGGCCGGCCGCCCGCACGAGCCCGCACAGCGCACGTCCATCCACCACCGGCACAAGGAGCTGGGCGCCCGGATGATGTGGACGGGCACCTGGCGCCGCCCCCACTCCTACGGCGATCCCGGCGGCGAGGCGAAGAACGTGCACGACGCGCTCGGCGTCATCGACGTCTCCACGCTCGGCAAGCTGCTCGTGAGCGGGCCTGAGGCCGCCGCCTTCCTCGAGCGGCTCTACCCGAACCGCTTCGGCGACATGAAGGTGGGCCGCATTCGCTACAGCGTGCTGGGCTCGGACGCCGGCCGGATCATGGACGACGGGACGATCGCGCGCCTGGGTGAGGAGCTCTACTACGTGACGACCACCTCCACCGGCGCCGGCGCCGTGCTCGAGTGGTTCGAGTGGTGGAACGCGGTCTGGGGCATGGACGTCGAGATCGTGGACGTCACCGGCGCGCTCGCCGCGGTCAACGTCGCCGGGCCGAACGCGCGCGCGCTGATGGCGCGTCTCACCGACCTCGACGTCTCCAACGAAGGCTTCACGTATCTGGACGCGAAGGAGGCGCCGGTCGCCGGCGTCCCCTCCCTCATCCTCCGCATCGGCTTCGTGGGCGAGCTCGGGTACGAGATCCACCTTCCGAGCCCGTACGGAGAGCACCTCTGGGACACGATCCTCGGGCAGGGCGCGGACCTCGGTATCCGCCCGTTCGGGCTCGAGCCGCAGCGGATCCTGCGCCTGGAGAAGACGCACATCCTGGTCGGCCAGGACACGGACTCCGAGTCGAACGCGTTCGAGGCCGGCATGCCCTGGATCGTCAAGCTGGACAAGGACGACTTCGTAGGCAAGTGGTCGCTGGAGCGCGTGCAGGAGCGCGGGTTCCGCGAGCAGCTCGTCGGCTTCGTGATGGCGAACGGCGTCGTCCCGCCGGAGGGCGGTCAGGTCGTGGTCGGCGGGCGTCCCGGAGGGCGCGTGACCAGCTCGCGCTGGAGCGACGAGCTCGGGCAGGCGATCGGGATGGCGTGGGTGCCGCCCAATCTCGCGCACGACGGCGCCGAGCTCGCGATCAAGGTGAACGGCTCGATCGAGAAGGCCCAGGTGCGCCTGCGGCCGTTCTTCGACCCGGACGGGGAGCACCTACGAGCGTGAGCGCGCTTGAGTTTCTCTCTCGGCCGGAGGCCCTCACGGACCTCCGGCCGGTTGCCCGCTCTCCGCTGGAGCGCGCGCTTCGCGGGGTGGACGCCGGTCTGGTCGAAGACGTCTCGCTCTCCGTGGGCAAGCTCGAGGTACGAGGCGACATCGCGGACCTCGCTGTCAAGGGCGCCGAGGTGGTGCGGCTCACGCCCGACCGAGCCATCGTCCTCTGCGACGCGGAGAAATCGGCTGCGATCCTCGCCCGCCTACGTAAGAAGGGTTACGTCGTGATCGACATGTGGGCCGCGTACGCCGGCCTGCGCCTTCGCAGCGAGCGGCTCCTGCGCCGCCTCACCGACCTCGACCACGAGGCGCTGCCGGCCGTGGGAGCGCTCGCGCACGTGCAGGCGCTCGTCTTGCGCGACGAGGCCGACACCTTCCGGATCTTCGTCCCGCAGGAGTACGGCCACTACGTGGTCGAGGTGGCCGTGGACGCCGCACGGGGGCTCGAGGGATGAAGGACGTCTTCCGCATCCGGCGCATGTGGCGGCGCCGCGCCGAGCTCAAGGACCGCTACGACGTCGTCATCGTCGGGGGCGGCTCCCACGGACTCGCCACCGCCTACTACCTGGCCAAGAACCACGGCATCACGGACGTCTGCATCCTCGAGAAGAGCTACATCGGCTCGGGCGCCGCCGGGCGCAACACGACGATCATCCGCGCCAACTACCGCACCCCGGAGGGGGCGGAGTTCTACAAGGAGAGCGTCAAGCTCTACGAAGGCCTCGCGATCGACCTCGACTTCAACCTGCTCTTCTCGCAGCAGGGCCACCTGACGCTCGCCCACTCCGACCGGGGGATGATCACGGCGACCGAGCGCGCAGAGGTCAACCAGCTCCTGGGGATCGACAGCCGCCTGATCTACCCGGACGAGATCGCGCGCCTCTGCCCGGAGATGGATCTCTCCGACCGACCGACGTGGCCTGTCATGGGGGCGCTGTACCACCCCCCGGGCGGGATCATCCGGCACGACGCCGTCGTCTGGGGCTACGCGCGCGGGGCCGACCGGCGCGGGGTCGAGATCCACCCGTACACGGAGGTGACCGGCGTCCGCCGCTCGAACGGACGCGTCACCGGCGTCAGCACGACTCGGGGAGACGTCGCCGCCGAGTGCGTCGTCAACGCGACGGCGGGCTGGTCGACGCTGATCGCCGACATGGCGGGCGTCCCGCTCCCGATCACGACGCACATCCTCCAGGCGTTCGTGACCGAGCCCGTGAAGCCGTTTCTCGACGTCATCGTCGTCTCCTCGCAGATGCACGTCTACATCTCGCAGACCGACCGGGGCGAGTTCCTCATCGGGGCGGAGATCGAGCCGTACACGACCTATTCCACGCGGGGCACCTTCAACTTCCTCGAGTATTCGGCGCGCCACACGCTCGAGCTCTTCCCCCAGCTCGAGCGGCTGAAGGTGCTGCGCCAGTGGGCGGGCCTCTGCGACCTCTCGCCCGACTACAGCCCGATCCTCGGGAAGACGGAGCTCGACGGGTTCCTGGTCTCGACCGGCTGGGGAACGTACGGTTTCAAGGCGGCGCCGATCGTGGGCACGACCCTCGCCGAGCTGATCGCCACGGGCGAGACGCCGAGCCTGATCGCGCCCTTCGCGCTGGAGCGCTTCTACACCGATACGCTCGTGTCCGAGCTGGCCGCGGCAGCGGTCTCCCACTGACGAACAGGAGGTCGACGTGGCGACGCAGATGAAGTCCTCCCTCGAGATCGCGCAGGAAGCTGCGCTCCGCCCCATCGGGGAGATCGCCGAGGAGGCGGGTCTCGAGCCGGACGAGTACGACCTCTACGGGAAGTACAAGGCGAAGGTCGACCTCTCCATCCTCGAGCGCCTGCGCGAGACGCCCGACGCCAAGCTCGTCTGCGTGACGGCCCTCACACCGACGAAGGCGGGCGAGGGGAAGACGACGACGTCGGTCTCGCTCACGCAGGGACTCGGGCACATCGGAAAGAAGGTCGCGCTCTGCCTGCGGGAGGCCTCCCTCGGCCCCGTCTTCGGGATCAAGGGCGGCGCGGCCGGAGGCGGCTACGCACAGGTCGTGCCGATGGAGGACCTGAATCTGCACTTCACGGGAGACATCCACGCCGTCAGCGCGGCCAACAACCTCCTGGCTGCGATGCTCGAGGCGCACCTGCTGCACGGGAACAAGCTCGGCATCGACCCGCTGACGGTGGGTTGGCGCCGCTGCGTGGACATCAATGACCGGGCCCTGCGCTCGATCGTCGTCGGGCTCGGCGGCCGCGCGAACGGCTACGTGCGCGAGACCGGGTTCGACATCACGGCCGCCTCCGAGGTGATGGCCATCCTGGCCGTGGCGCGCGACCTCCACGACCTGCGCAGGCGCCTGGGCGCGATCACGGTCGGCTACAGCTGGGAGGGCGAGCCCGTGACCGCCGAGCAGCTCCAGGCGGCCGGCTCGATGACGGTACTCCTCAAGGACGCGATCAAGCCGAACCTCGTACAGACGCTCGAGGGTCAGCCCGCGT
>JBOHAJ010000259.1:0-5255 GCA_050697715.1 Gaiellaceae bacterium | reverse complement strand
GACCTGCGTGACGAGTCCCATGTCGCGCAGCGCGGTCACCCGCCCGCCGTCCGACACCGCGATGCCGGCCGACTCCTGGCCGCGGTGCTGGAGCGCGAAGAGCCCGAAGTAGGTGAGGCGGGCGACGTCCCGCTCGGGCGCGTGGATGCCAAAGATCCCGCACATCAGGCGTGCGCCTCCCGAAGCTCGTGGAGGGCGGCACCGAGGAGCGTCGCGCCTCCCACGACGCCGATCCGTTGCAGCGTGAGGCCCTCGAGCTGCTCCGCGACCTCCGGTGCACATGAGACGACGGCTTGTCCGCCACCCTCACCGAACCAGGTGAGCGCCTCGGCGTGGAGCGAGACGTCGGCGCCGACGCCCGACCAGAGCGCGAGCTCTGCGAGCGCGACGGCGAGACCGCCTTCGGAGGCGTCGTGCGCCGCCGACAGGAGAGGGGCCGAGCGCCAGAGGAAGCGGACGAGCGCGGTCTCGGCTGCGTAGTCCGGATCCGGCGGCGATCCCGCGGACCCCCCGGCGAGAAAGCGAGCCTGGTACTCGGAGCCGTCGAGTGCGAGCTCCGGGGCGCCGGCGGCGAGGACGACGTCGCCCTCACGCCATACGCCCGGCACCTGGCGAACGTCCGCCACGAGCCCGACGCAGCCGACCACCGGCGTCGGGTCGATCGCTCGCCCGTCGGTCTCGTTGTAGAGCGAGACGTTCCCGGAGACGACGGGAATCCCCAGCGACTTGCAGGCGCGGGCCATGCCTTCGATCGCCTCCTCCAGCTCCCAGGCGATCTCGGGCTTCTCCGGGTTCCCGAAGTTGAGGCAGTTCGTGAGCGCGAGCGGCCGCCCGCCCGCGCAAGCGACGTTGCGGGCCGCCTCGAAGACGGCCTGTGCCGCCCCGGTGCGCGGGTCGAGCCGGGCGACACGGCCGGAGCCGTCGAGCGAGACGGCGAGCCCGCGCATGGAAGGCCGCAGGCGTAGGACGGCTGCGTCGAGCCCCGGTCGGCGAACGGTGCGCGAACCGACGAGGTGGTCGTAGCGCTCGTAAACCCGAGCTCGGCTGCGGATGTTGGGAGCGGCGAGGAGCTCGAGCAGATCGCCGGCGCCGACCCGGATCGGCGGGTGCCCGACGGGATCGACGCGCGGGCGCGGCCGGCTCTGCATCCGGTAGCGCGGACATTCCTCGGTGAGGAAACGGGCGGGAATCGCCCCGACGAGCTCGCCGTCGAAGTAGGCCCGAAGCTCGCCGGTGTCGGTGACCTCCCCGATTACCGCGTGCTCCAGCTCCCACCGCTCGCAGATCGCCTCGACCTGCTCGAGCCGGTCCGTCACGCAGACCATTCGCTCCTGGCTCTCGGAGATCATGATCTCGACCGGCTCCATGTCGGCCTCGCGAAGCGGCACGCGGTCGAGGTGGACGTCGACGCCGGCGCCGCCCCGGCCGGCCATCTCCGCGAGCGAGGAGGCGAGGCCTGCCGCGCCGAGATCCTGGAGCGAGAGAACGAGCCCGCGCTCGACGAGCTCGAGGCTCCCCTCGATCAGCTTCTTCCCGGTGAAAGGATCGCCGACCTGGACGCTCGGGCGCTTGTCCTCGTCCTCCTCCGAGAGCTCCTGGCTCGCGAGGACGCTCGCGCCGCCGATTCCGTCCCGCCCTGTCGTCGCGCCGTAGAGGACGATCGGGTTGCCGGAGCCGCTCGCGCTCGCGCGCATCACTCGCTCGACGGGGAGCAGGCCGACGCACATCGCGTTCACGAGCGGGTTCCCCGCGTACGCGCCGCCGAAGACCGTGTCACCGCCGACGGTCGGCACGCCCACCGAGTTCCCGTATGCGCCGATGCCCGCCACGGCGCGGTCGAAGGCGAAATCCGGCTTCTCGAAGCGGAGCCCGTCGAGGAGCGCGACGGGCCGCGCGCCCATGGCGACGATGTCACGGAGGATGCCGCCGACGCCCGTGGCCGCCCCCTGGAAGGGCTCCACCGCCGACGGGTGGTTGTGGCTCTCGACCTTGAAGGCGCAGGCCTCGCCCTCGCCGAGGTCGATCACGCCCGCGTTCTCGCCCGGGCCCTGAAGCACGCCGGCGCCCTCGGACGGGAAACGGCGGAGCAGGAGCGCCGAGTGCTTGTACCCGCAGTGCTCCGACCAGAGGAGCGAGAAGACGCCCAGCTCGAAGTCGTTGGGGACGCGGCCCAGAAGGTCTCTGATGCGGTCGTACTCGCCGTCCGTCAGACCGAGCGCGCGATGGAGCGGCTGTTCCGCGACCTGGCTCAAAGGAGAGGCCCACTCTACCGCCTCGGGCGGACCGCGACGGCTAGCGTGCGACGGCTAGCGTACTAGCATGGTTCGCGGCTACGTCCCTCTGCTCCTCATCGTCGCGGGGATCTGGGGGGCGTCGTACCTCTTCATCAAGGTCGCCGTCGACGAGATCGAGCCCGCGGCGATGATGGAGCTCCGGCTCGTCCTGGCCGCGCTCGTGCTCATCCCCTTCGTCCTCGTCAGGCTCGGACGCGTCCAGGCGGTTGCCGAGATCCGTGCGACCGGCCTCGGCGCCTGGATCCTCGGCACGGTCAACATGGCCATCCCGTTTACGCTCATCGCCTGGGGGGAGAAGCACATCGACTCCGGCATCGCGGCGATCGCGAACGCCTCCGTCCCGATCTTCGTCGCGCTCCTGGCGATCCGGTTCCGCCCGAGCGAGCGCGTCACCGGGATCCGGCTCGCCGGCGTCCTCATCGGCTTCGCGGGTGTCGGCGTCCTCACCGGCCTCAACCCGGAGGGCGGCTGGTGGGCCGTCGCGGGAACGCTCGCGGTGGTGGTCGCCTCCCTCTCCTATGCGATCGCGAACCTCTACACGCAGCATCGCTTTCCGCGGACGTCGCCGCTCGTCATCACCGCCGCCTCGGCCCCGGCGGCGGCGGTCGTGCTCCTGCCCTTCGCGCTCGTCCAACTGCCGGACGAGCTGCCGAGCTGGGAAGCGCTCGGCTCGGTCGCCGCCCTCGGCATTGGCGGCACCGCCATCGCGCTCCTCTTCTTCTACCGGATGCTCGTCCGCTACGGCGCTTCGCGGGCTTCGCTCGTGACCTACCTGCTGCCGCCCTTCGCGCTCGTCTACGGCGTCGTCTTCCTGGACGAGCAGGTGGCGCTGAACGCCGTCCTCGGACTCATCCTCATCCTCGCCGGCGTCGCACTCGGCTCCGGGGTGCTCCGACTCGCGCGGCGGGAGGAGCCGGCGCCCGCCACCCCGAGGCCGTGACCGCCCGGCTCGAGGGGGAGGGCTTCGCGCTCCGGCGGGCGACCGTCGAGGACGTGGACTTCATGGCCTCGCTCGCCGGACACGAGGAAGTCGAGCCGTTCATGGCGGCGGTCTCGGCACGCGACTCGGAGGCACTCCTCGAGGAGGTGCGCCGCGCCGAGGAGGAGCCGCGGCACTACGGCCGCTTCCTCCTCGAGGTGGAGGGGAAGCCGGCGGGCGTGCTCGCCTACGAGGTCAAGAACCGGCGCAGCCGCATCGCCCACGTCTACGGCGTCATGCTGCACCCCGACTACCGCGGGCGGGGGCTCGCCGACGCGGCCGCGCGCTTGCTCGTGGGTCACCTGATCTACGACCTCGACTACCATCGCCTCGAGCTGGAGGTCTACGGCTTCAACGAGCGGGCGATCCGCCACGCCGAGCGCATCTACGTGCGGGAGGGCGTGAAGCGCCGAGCCTACTGGCGTCACGGTGAGTGGGTGGACGGCGTGCTCTTCGGACTGACGCGGGAGGACCTGGAATGACGCCGGCCCGGCGCTGGGCGGAGGGCTACCGGCGGGCCTGGGAGGCGCTCGACGCGGAGGCCGCCGCGGCGCTCTACGCCGAGGACGCCGTCGACTACTCGGCGCCGTTCCGGCCGCCGAACCTGGGCCGTGAGGGAGTGCTGGCTTACACGCGGCAGGCCTTCGACTCGGAGGCCGAGCACGAGATCTGGTTCGGCGAGGCCTTCGAGGCAGGCGAGAGGGCCGCCGTCGAGTGGTGGGCGACGATGCTCGAGGACGGTCGTGAGGTCACGCTCGCCGGCTGCACGATGCTCCGCTTCGGGCCCGACGGCCTAGTGGCCGAGTCGCGGAACTACTGGCACCTGGAGGACGGCCGCCGACCGCCGCCCGAGGGCTGGGGGCGCTAGGCTCGGGGCCATGACTCGCTACCTGCACACCATGTACCGCATCACGGATCCGGAGCGCAGCCGCGCGTTCTACGAGGCGCTCGGCTTCGAGTTCCGCCGGGAGCTCCCCATCGTCCGCGACGGCGACCTCGAGGCGACGAACTACTTCTTCGGCGTTCCGGGACAGGAGGAGGAGCTCGAGCTCACCTTGAACCACGACGGGCGCTCGTACCAGCTGGGGACAGGGTACGGTCACATCGCCCTCGGAGTCGACGACCTGGACGGCACGCTCGCGCTTCTGGCCGGCCAGGGGATCGAGCCGGAGCGGCCGCCGTACACCGTCCGTCCAGGTGGCTCGCGCCTCTGCTTCGTGCGGGATCCGGACGGCTACCGGATCGAGCTGATCGAGCGCGGCTAAGAGGCGGCGGCGCGCCTGGGGCGCCGGCTCCTGGTGGTTCCGCAGGCGTTGTACGAAGCGTAATCCGACGAAGGAGGGGTGATGGCGGAGAGCCCGGTGCGTGAGCTTCGGCTGGCCGTGACCGTCGAGGACTACGAGCAAACGCTCGAGTTCTACCGGAGCGCGCTCGGCCTGCCGGTCCTGGAGGCATGGGACGAACCGGCCGGCAGCGGTGCGATCCTCGACGCGGGTCGCGCGACTCTCGAGCTTCTCTCGGTTGGCCAGGCCGAGTTGGTCGATCGGGTCGAGGTGGGTGAGCGGGTTGCGGGCCCCGTCCGCATCGCGCTCGAGGTCGACGACTCGGCGGAGACGGCCAAGGCGCTCGTCGCAGGCGGTGCCGAGCAGATGGCGGAGCCGGTGGTGACACCCTGGTCGCACCGCAACGTCCGGCTGCGGGCGCCCGACGGCATGCAGCTCACCCTCTTCACCGTGCTGGGCGAGGGCTAGCGCAACCGAGGCGATGAGCGTCACCGACTCACTGGCTGCGCTGCGGGACGCAGCAAAGGACGTCCGGCTCGACCTCGAGGTCCCGGGCGCAGTCGATGCCCGCGGCGTGCGCGACGACCTGGTCGCACAGGTCGATGACTACCTGCTTCCCCGCCTGGCCGAGATGGACGCTCCCGTGCTGATGGTCGTCGGCGGCTCGACCGGGGCCGGAAAGTCGACCCTCGTCAACAG
>JBOHAJ010000258.1:0-2619 GCA_050697715.1 Gaiellaceae bacterium | reverse complement strand
ACCTACACGAGGTGGAGGCTCTCGCGGCACAGAGCGCCGACCTCGCCGCCGCGATCCGAAACGCTCAAGCCGCCGCCGCGACCACGGGTACCGGCGCCCCGTCCGCTTCCGGGTTCATCTGGCCCGTGAACGGCGTCGTCACGAGCGGGTTCGGCTGGCGTTGGGGCCGCATGCACGAGGGCATCGACATCTCGGCGCCGAGTGGGACATCCATCCGGGCGGTCGCGGCCGGCACCGTCATCTACACCGGGTACATGGGCGGCTACGGGAACCTCACGATCATCGACCACGGCAACGGCCTCGCCACCGCGTACGCGCACCAGTCAGCCATCTACGTCGGCGGGGGCTCCGTCTCCCAGGGCACGGTCATCGGCGCCGTCGGGTGCACGGGCAGCTGCACGGGAAACCACCTCCACTTCGAGGTCCGCGTGAACGGCACGCCCGTCGAACCGATGGGCTACCTCTAGGGCCACGGCTCCCGTGCCGAAGACGCGTCTCGGCCCGATGCTTCATTGCAAGACCTGACCCCAGGCTCCGTGTCACTTTCCTGGCAAGGAACGACATTGTGCACGAGCCTCTGGCGCCGGGTTCGCGCTATTCCACTATCTCGCAGTCGTACTTCTGGAACAGAGCGCGGAGCGTCGCCGGGTCGCGGTCGGGAAGCGCGTGGATCTCCTCGATCAGGCGAAACGTGTTCGGGGTCATGATGAGCAAGTAGCGAGCCGGTTCAGCGTTCGGGTTCCAGAAGGCGTGAGGCACCCCTCGCGCGCCGAAGACAGCCGAGCCCGCTGGAGCCTCGATCTCATCACTCCCGACCCGGAAGCGGAGTGTGCCCTCAAGCACGTACCAGGCCTCGTCGTCACGATGGTGGACGTGGAGCGGAGCGATGAGCCGCGGTGGTTCGGGCGGGCCTCCCTCGTCGGTCCACTCTGCGATCACGAACGACTCGTCAGGGCCACCGAGCGTGCGACCGGCGAGGGGTTCGGCGATCACGCTCCTCCTAATACCACTTTCAACAGTTCGCGACGCCAGGAAGGCAGCGGATGTGTGACCTGGGGGACGAGCGGCTCTTGGTCCGGTCCCTGCGGCGCCCTTTAGCGCGCTTCCTCGGCCACGCGGATGTCGCGCAGGTTGCGGTACCGCCCGTCCAGATGGAAGCCGTAGCCGACGAAGAACTCATCCGGGACGGTGAAGCCCGTATAGCGGATCGGCAGGTCGTCCACGAGACGGCGGTACGGGCGGTCGAGGAGGGTGCAGACGGCGATGTCGCGCGGCTTGCGCAGCGTCAACGTCTTGACGACGTAGTTGAGGGTCAGGCCCGTGTCCACGACGTTCTCCACCAGCAGGAGGTCGCGACCGGCGATCGGTTGGTCGAGGTCCTTGATGAGCCGGATCCGCGAGCGTCCGCCCAGCCGCCCGCCGTAGCCGGCGAGCACGAGGAAGTCCATCTCGTGCGGGATCGTGATCGCGCGCGTGAGGTCGGCGGCAAAGACGAAGGCGCCCTTCAGGAGCGTCACGACGACGAGGTCGCCGGCCGCGTAGTCAGCCGAGATCTGCGCGCCGAGCTCGGTTACGCGCGTCTGGATCTCCTGCTCGGAGAGGTAGATCTCGCCGATGCGTGGCGTGGCTACGGGGTGCTGGCGTTCAGGCCGTATTTGCGGGCGAGTCGGTCGAAGTCGCGCTTCGTGAAGAGCTTGATCTTCACGTCTGGATAGCGCTCCCGGAGCTTGCGGATCTTGCGGTTCTTGCGGGTGATGAGCGACTGCTTCATCACCGTCACCTCGAGGTAGAGGTCCTGTTCGGGCAGGTAGAAGTCGGGCGTGAAGGCCTCGACGACGCGGCCCCCCTCGTCGGTCTCCAACACGAACGAGCGGGGCTCGTACTGCCAGGAGATGCCGTGGTAGTCGAGGATGCGGGCGCACTCGGCCTCCGCCTCGTTCACGAACGGGGGGGAAGGGCCGGATTGTCGCTGGAAATCGGCGCTTTCCGCGCGCATCCAGGGAAAAAGGTAGCAGGAGCCTCGGACGGCTCTACAATCGGAGCACGTTGTCGGAAGGAGCCCAGCTGTTTCAGATCGCCCACATCTCCGACCTCCACTGCGGTTCGCCGTACTTCGTGCCGAATCTCGCCGATCGAGCCGTCATGGAGATCAACGAGTTCCAGCCGGACATCGTCGTCTGCTCGGGCGACCTGACGAACTTCGGCTTCCAGCAGGAATACGGAGAGGCCAAGGCCTATCTCGACCAGATCAAGTGCGAGCGGCTCGTCGTCATCCCCGGGAATCACGACTCTCGCAACGTCGGGTACGTCCACTTCGAGGAGCTCTTCGGGGAGCGGAACCAGGTCCTGCGCCAGGACGGGGTCACCGTCGTGGCCGCGGACTCGACCGAGCCCGACCTCGACCACGGCGTCATCGGCCGCGGTCGCTACAAGTGGATCGCGGAGCAGTTCGCCGAGCCGGCCGACTTCCGCATCTTCGTGCTCCACCATCATCTGCTCCCGGTGCCCGGAACGGGGCGCGAGCGGAACGTCGTCTACGACGCCGGCGACGTGCTCGAGGTGCTCCAGCACTGCGGAGTCAACCTCGTCCTCTCGGGCCACAAGCACGTTCCCTACGCG
>JBOHAJ010000257.1:0-6154 GCA_050697715.1 Gaiellaceae bacterium | reverse complement strand
GAACGACCCTCGGGATGCCGCCCACGAGGTGGATGCGGTTGACGATGCCGGCGTAGGTCGGGTCGGTGACGATCACCTCGTCGCCCTGGTTAACCGTGACGAGGAGCGCGTTCAAGAGCCCCTCCATCCCGCCGCACGTGATGACGATCTCGCGCTCCGGGTCGTAGCGGTGCCCAGTCCGCTCGGCGGTGAAGTCGGCGATCGCCGCGCGCAGATCCAGGTCGCCGGTGAAGGGGAGCCAGCTGTTCGCCTGCGGGGTCTCGAGGCTCTCGGCCGTGACGCGCACCGCCTCGGGCGGGAGCGGGAGGTCGGTGTCGAGGTTCTCCATGCGGAGGACGGGCCAGCGGGCATTCGCCTCCGCCGGCCGGTCGGCCGCCGCGGCGACCCGGTCGATGCCGAAGCCGCTGATCGGCCCCATCCGCTCGGCCCGCTGGATCATCGGCGCGAGTCTAGTCTCGTTGGAGGGTTAGGGTTGCGTCGTGAAGGTCGGCATCGTCGTCCCCTACTCGTGGTCCTTCTGGGGCGGGGTGCAGGAGCACGCCGACCACCAGGCGCGGGCGCTGCGGGCCCTGGGTGTCGAGGCGAAGATCCTCATGGGCCACGACCCGCCGGGCCGCCTCACCTGGCTCCTCCACCCGAAGCAGGGCCGGCACACGAGCCCGCCGGACTACGTCGTGCCGGTGGGGCGCTCGGTGATCGTGCCCGCGAACGCCTCCCTCCCGAACATCATCCTCAGCCCGCCGGCCATGCTGCGCATGCGGCGCGCGTGGGAGGAGGAGCGCTTCGACGTCGTGCACGTGCACGAGCCGCTCGCGCCCGTGCTCTCGGCCTTCGCGCTCGCCACCGCGCCCTGCCCGCTCGTGGTCACCTGCCACTCGGCCGGGGAGCGGCTCAGCTGGTATGCCATCGGAGGGTTTCTCTGGAGCGTCCTCATCGAGCGGATCGACTACCGGATCGCCGTCTCCGAGTCGGCGCGGCGGGCGGCCGAGCCCAACATCGGCGGTCCCTTCGAGCTGATCCCGAACGGGGTGGAGCTCCCGCCCGAGGCCGAGCCGGGCAGCCGCAACGGCAACGTCGTCTTCATCGGGCGGAACGAGCCGCGCAAGGGGCTGCCGGTCCTCCTGCGTGCCTGGCCGCGCGTGCACGCGCGCACGGGGGCGCGGCTGCGCCTCGTCGGCGCCGACCCGCTCACGGTACGCTGGCACGCGCGCCGACACGGCTACTCGCTCGAAGGGATCGACCTCCTCGGCGGAGTCTCCGAGGAGGCGCTCACGAACGAGCTCCTCACCGCGAGCCTCCTCGCCGCCCCCTCGCTCGGGGGCGAGAGCTTCGGCATGGTGCTGACGCGCGCCTTCGCGTGCGCGACGCCGGTCGTCGCGTCCGACATCGAGGGGTACAGCCAGGTGGCGGGCCCGGAGACGGGGATCCTCGTCCCGCCCGGCGACGTGGACGCGTTCGCCGCGGCGGTTCTCGAGCTGCTCGAGGACGAGCCGCGCCGCCGAGCGCTGGGGGCGGCGGCCCGCGAGGCGGCGGAGGGCTACTCGTGGAACAAGATCGCCCGCCGTCTCGTTCGAGTTTATGAGAGCCTTTTGGTCCCCTCCCCGGCGGCCCGCGCAGCAGCCAGATGAAGCTGATCTCCCGCAGTCCCTCCGCGCGCCTCGGCCTCGTCGTCGGCGTCGGCGTCGGGATCCTGGCGCTCGCCGTGTGGCGCCTCGACCTGGGCGTCGTCGGGGACGCCTTCCGCGCGGTGCGCTGGGAATGGGTGGCGGCTGCGGTGGTGATCAACCTCTTCTCAGTGGCCGTGCGCGCGCATGCGTGGAGGATCGTCGTCAACCAGGCGATCCCGCCGCCTTGGCCCCAGTGGCGGGTCGTCTTCTCCGCCTTCTCCGTCGGGCTCCTGGGGAACGCGGCCCTGCCAGGCCGGGTGGGGGAGCTGGCGCGCGTCGCCGTCGTCACCCGCCACGTGCGCCGGCGCCCGGGGACCTGGGCGACGATCGTCGGGACCGTCTTCGCCCACCGCTTGTTCGACGTCGTCGTGGGCGCCGCCCTCGTCGTCTACGTCCTCTACGCGGCCAGGATCCCCGACTGGGCCGTCCCCGGGCTCTCAGTCGTCCTCGGAATCGGCCTGGGGCTCCTCGTCGCCGGCATTCTGCTCGCGCGCCGCCACCACCGACCGGTGGTCGAGGAGCTCGGCCCGGTGCGTCGCTTCCTCCGCATGGGGCGGCACGGGCTCGCGGTGCTGCGCCGGCCGGCGCCTGCGGTGGAGGCGCTCGCCTTCCAGCTCGTCGGCTGGGTCGCGCAGCTCTTCGCCGTCTACACCGCGTTTATCGCCTTCCGGATCGACGCGTCCATCGAGGCTGCGGCGCTCGTGCTCCTGCTCATGAACCTCGTGACCGTCTTTCCCTTCTGGCCGGGCAACATCGGCCTCGTGCAGGCGGCGATCGCCGTCGCGCTCCTGCCCTACGGCGTCCGCTACGGGCACGGCTTCGCCTACGGGATCGGCCTCCAGGTAATCGAGGCGTCCGTCGGAATCGGGCTCGGCTTCGCCTTCCTCGCCCGCGAGGGCTTCTCCTTCGCCATGCTGCGGCGCATGCCAGAGGTGACGGACGTCGAGCTCGACGAGGACGAGCGCGTCGAACGCATCGCCTGACGTCGTTCTCGCGCCGAATGCGCTCAAGGGGGTGCTCTCGGCCCACGAGGCGGCGGCGGCGCTGGCGGAGGGATTCAGGCACGCAGGTGTCGACGCGGAGCGGCTGCCGGTCGCGGACGGCGGGGAGGGGACGGCGGAGGTGCTCCACGACGCGCTCGGGGGCGAGTGGTACCCGGCGCTCGTCTCCGACCCGCTCGGGCGCGAGGTGGAGGCGCGCTTCCTCGTGCTCCCGGACCGCCGCGGCGTCGTCGAGGCGGCCGAGGCGATCGGGCTCTGGCGCCTCGGGGAGCACGAGCTCGACCCGCTGCGGGCCTCGAGCAGGGGCTTCGGCGAGCTGCTCC
The DNA here is from genome assembly GCA_050697715.1 of Gaiellaceae bacterium. Classification (GTDB taxonomy): domain Bacteria; phylum Actinomycetota; class Thermoleophilia; order Gaiellales; family Gaiellaceae; genus DASQWP01. Next base: position 3,163 of record JBOHAJ010000257.1, on the reverse strand, counting down.
TGGCGGCGGCCGAGCGGTCGCGAGGGCTCCTCGTCGGCCTGGGCGGCTCGGCGACGGTGGACGGTGGTCTAGGGCTCCGCGAGGTCGTGCGGGAGCTGCCGCTTCCCACGACCGTCGCGTGCGACATCGCCAACCCGCTCCTCGGCGAGCGGGGGGCGGCGCGGGCGTTCGGACCGCAGAAGGGGGCCACGCCGGAGCAGGTGGAGAAGCTGGAGCGGCGGCTCGCGGCGATGGAGGAGCTCCGGCCGTACGCGGAGCTTCCGGGCTCAGGCGCGGCCGGCGGTCTCGGGGCAGCGCTCGCCGCGCTCGGAGCGCGGCTCGTCCCCGGGGCCGAGCTCGTCCTCGGCGTGCTCCAGTTCCGCGAGCGCGTGCGGGGGGCGGCGTTGGTCGTGACAGGGGAGGGGATCGTCGACCGAGGAACCGCCGAGGGGAAGGCGCCGGGCGTCGTCGCCCGCATCTGCCGCGAGGAGGGCGTGCGCTGCGCGGTCTTCGGCGGGAAGGTCGCCGAGCAGCTCCCGGGCGCGGAGATGCACGAGCTCTCCGGCGACCCCGAGCAGGCCGCGCGCGATCTCGCGGCGCTCGGCGAGCGTCTTGCGGTGACGCTAACGCTTGGTCGGTGATTGGGGTGCCGTCGGGGGCGGCAGAGACCAAGACGGTCGCCGTGATCGGGCGCAGCGCGTACGAGTAGTACGTGCAAGGCCGAGCGCGGCGAGCGGCGCCGCGTCTCGGCCGTCAGCCGGCGGTGCCGTAATCGCCGATCAAGCGTTTAGCTCGTGCCCGGCGGGGGAGGGTTGCGGAACGCGTTCTCGTCGCGCTCCTCGGCGACCTCCTCCTCGAGGAGGTCGGCCTCGGTCTCCGCCTCGCTTGCCGCCGGCGTGCCCGCCTCGGCGCGCTCCGCCTCAGGTTCCCGCGTGCGCCCCAGAAGTCTGTCCAGCCAGCCCATGTCTCCTCCTTACCCGTGGAGTTCCGACATGAGTCTACGTACGCGAGGGATCGCCGCCACGGCGCCTTTCGCCTCGAAGCGGCGAATTGCTTCCTCCATCGCCTCGCGCGCCTCGACGAACCGGCCGGCGAGCGCGAGCACCTCCGCCCTGCTCACCAGGGTATCTCCCTGCACATAGAGGTCGTCGGTCCCCTCTGAGAGCTCGACCCCCTCGGCACTCAGGCGCTCGGCATCCTCCAGGTCGCCTCGCAGCGCAAGCACCTTTGCCCGCGTGGCACGCCAGAGGACCTGCGAAGCCATATCGTCCGGGGCCGCGGCCTCTTCGCTGACGCGCGTGAAGCGCTCGGCTTCCTCGTGGCGGCCCTGACGGTAGATCGCCTCGGCGAGGTTCGCGGCCACCGTCGAGAGGAGCCCCCGTTCGCCCATCTGGTCGAGGATCTCGAAGCCCCGGCGCATGACCGCCTCGGCGGCGGCCGGGCGGCCGGCCAGGAGCTCGATATCCCCGGCGATGACCGATCGTCCCCCAACACGAGTCAAGTTGCCGAGATCCTCGAGGAGGTTCGTGCCTTTGCGGAAGAGCTCGCGTCCTCGTGCCAAGTTTCCACGCATCGCCTCGAGCCCCCCGAGGAACGAGACCATGGCTGCGGAGTGGGCGGTACCCTCCTCGGCCTGAGCGAGGATCTCCTGAATCCTTGCGATCGCCTCGGCGACGGGTGTCGGGCCGGAGAAGTGGGAGAAAGCAAGCCATTTCTCGACCTCCTCCTTGATCGGCCGGTCTCCCGTCTGCCGAGCATGCGTCTGCGCCCGCTCGAGCGCATCGGCCATCATTGCGTACCGACACGACACCCAACCCTCGTGACTCGCCAGCCGCCAGGCCCTTGCAAGGCCGAGGTCGTCGCCTAGCGCTTCGAACACGGGGATCGCCTCCCGGACGACTGCGAGGTGCTCCTCGGTCGCTCCGTCCGCGTCGTGGTGGAGGTGTAGGGAGGCGGCCTCCACCCGCGCGTGAAGCTCGTCGCGGCGGCGCCCCACGGCGGCCGCTCGCTCGGCACTGTCGTTCAGCAGGTCCTCGGCGTCGGCGATGCGGCCCACGTTCTCGAAGGCCCACGCCAGCTCGGGCGCGACCTCGAAGCGAAGCGAATCGTCCAACGGGAGGAGCGCGACCGCCCGCTCGAGGAGGTTCGCCGCTGCGGTCATATCGCCCCGGCCGTATGCGCGCCGCCCGGCCGCACCGAGGCGCGCCCCGGCGCGTCTCCCGAGTTCGCGTTCCCCATCACCGAGCGGCCCGAGCTCCTCTCGGAAGCGGAAGGCCTGTTCCAGGTGGTAGCCGACGATCTCCTCGTACTCCGGTGCGACGCGCTCGAGCCAGTTCGCGAACCGCTCGTGGAGGTGGCTCCGCGCCTCCTTGGCGATGCCCGCGTAGGCCGCCTCGCGAATGAGCACATGTCGGAACCGGAAGCCGTCCTCGCCCGGGAGGCTGGAGCGTTCCGGCCGGATGAACTCCTTGCGGACGAGCCGCTGGAGAGCCGCGCTGACCTCCGCGTCCTGCGGAGCGAGCTCGACTACGGCGCTGCGCCAGAACTCCTTACCCACGATCGCGGCCGGCTCGATGACCGCCCGCTCCCCCGGCGGCAGCCGGTCTAGACGGGCGGAGAGGAGGGCCTGGATGGTCGGCGGCACGGCGAGCTCACCCTCTCCGTTGTGGTGCCCATCCTCGATGAGCAAGGCGACCATCTGCTCGAGGAAGAGCGGATTCCCTTCGGCCGCCTCGGCCACCCGCTGCCGCAGCGCCTCGGTCACGTTCGCTCCGGCGAGGTTCCCGATCAGCGCCTCGGACTCCGCCGCGCCGAGGGGCTCGAGCCGCAGGTGGGTAGCGTTCTCGCGCGCCGCGGCCCAGGAGGGGCGCGAGTCGAGCAGGTCGGGGCGGGCGAGCGCGAGGAAGAAGATCGGTGCGTGGCTCGACCAGTCGACGACATGCTCCACCAGGTCGAGGAGCGTCGGTTCCGCCCAGTGGACGTCGTCGAGGACGACGACGAGCGGCCGCTCCTCGGCCAGGGTCTCGAAGAGCTTCCGCACCGCGTAGAACGTCTCCTCCGTGCTCGACGGCGCGTCCGCGAGGCCGACGGCCGCCGCCACGCGCTCGTCCACGAGCGCCGCGGTCTCGGGACGCCTCCGCAGGTCGCTGACGATCTCGGCCAGCGGCCAGTAGGTGATGCCCTC
>JBOHAJ010000256.1:0-5476 GCA_050697715.1 Gaiellaceae bacterium | reverse complement strand
TGAGCGAGGTGCGCTCGATCCTCGCGCTCGACACCGAGCGCGACTGGCGCCCGCCCATCGTCCTCACCGATGCGGTGACGGGCGAGGGGGTCGACGAGCTCTGGGAGAAGATCGAGGAGCATCGCTGTCACTTGGAGGAGCGCGGCCGGCTCGAGGAGCGCCGTGCGCGCAACCTCGCGGGTGAGGTCTTCGCCGTCGCCAGCGCCCGCGCGAAGACGCACCTCGAGGAGGCCGTCACCGAGGATCCGGAGCTGCGCCGCCTGCTCGGGGAGGTGCAGCGCCGCGAGCTCGACCCCTTGACGGCCGTGCGCGAGATCATGGAGAAAGTGTTCAGAATCCAGGCGTCCGATGGCGACCACGACGGGCCCGACGCTCGCTGAGATCCGCGCCGCCCGGGAGCGGATCGCCCCGCTCGCGCGCCTGACGCCGGTCTACTCTTCCGAGAACCTCGGGCGGCTCTGCGGCCGCGAGCTCTTCCTCAAGGCGGAGAACCTCCAGCGGACGGGCTCCTTCAAGATCCGTGGGGCCGTGAACAAGATCGCCTCGCTCTCGCCGGAGGAGCGGGCGGCCGGCGTCGTGACCGCGAGCGCCGGCAACCACGGCCAGGCGGTCGCACTCGCGGCGCGCGAGGCGGGTGTGCACGCGACCGTCTTCATGCCGCAGGACGCTCCTATGGCGAAGGTGGACGCGACGCGAAGCTACGGCGCCGAGGTCGTGCTCGAGGGCGCAGGGTTCGACGAGGCGGTGGAGGCGGCGCAGGAGCGGGTCGCGTCCGGCGCCACGCTCGTGCACGCCTTCGAGGACGAGGTCGTGATCGCCGGGCAGGGGACGCTCGGGCTCGAGCTCGTCGAGCAGCTCGGCGACGTGGAGACGCTCGTGGTTCCGATCGGAGGCGGCGGGCTCGCCGGGGGAATCGCGCTCGTCCTCAAGGAGCTCCGTCCGGAAGTCCGTCTCGTCGGCGTGCAGGCGGCGAGCTGCGCGCCCTTCGTCGGGCGGGAGCCCAGCGGCTTCACGATCGCGGACGGGATTGCCGTCAAAAAGCCGGGGGAGCTCACGCGCCGCATCCTAGAGAGCCGGCTCGACGGCCTCGTCACGGTGACCGACCAGGAGATCGCGCAGGCGATGGTGCTCCTCCTCGAGCGGGTGAAGCTGGTCGTCGAGGGTGCGGGGGCGGCGTCCGTCGCCGCGCTCCTCGGCGGCTACGTGGAGGGGAGCGGGCCCGTCTGCGCGCTCCTGTCCGGCGGAAACATCGACGCCTTCCTCCTCATCGAGGTCGCCCGCCACGGCCTCACGCAGGCGGGGCGCTTCCTGGTCGTGCGCACGCAGATCGGCGACCGTCCCGGCGCGCTCGCGAGCCTGCTCGCGCACGTCGCGGACGAGCGGGGCAACGTCCTCTCCGTCGAGCATCACCGCGAAGGGATGAACCTCCCGGTGGTCGGCACCGAGGTGACGCTGACCCTCGTCATGCGCGACGAGGAGCACAGCGCGGAGCTGCTCGGGCGCCTGGCCGAGCGGGGCTACGCGGTCGAGCGGCTACGCTGACGCTTGGCCGGTGCTAGCTCGTCTGGGCCGCGGGCCGCGTCGCCGGGCGCCGGCGGGCGAACGCCGCGAGCCGAGCGAAGAGGCCGGGCCCCTTCTCCGGAGCGACGGCCCGCGTGAGCTCGCGCGTGCGCGCCTCGCGGAGGAAGTCCGCCTGCTTCTCACGCGCCAGGGCGAGATGAGTATTTGGATTGATCACGTCCACAGGACGAGTGGCGAGCGCAGGATCTTCCGGCGATCAGGCGACCGATGTCTTGGTATGCGCCCGCTAAGAGCTCACGGCGGAGGGGCGCCTTGGACGCGGTCGTAGAACGTCTCGGCGAGGTCCTTGGCCTCTTCCTCCGAGACCTTCCCCGGGGGGCCGAAAAGCGCGAGCGAGTAGACGAACGGGCCGTCGGCGAATCCGATCCCATACGAGTCGTACGGTTCGCCGGGGTCGTTCGTCTCTTCGATGCTCTCCGCCGTGGCGTAGCGCCTGACGCCGATCGCGTCCGGAATCCCGTCGACGTCGAACTCACTCACCTGCGAGGCACACGATTCCGGACAAGGCCTGAGGCTGTCCGCGTGCAGAAGCTCGAGCGCCGCCTTCGCACCCTCTTCGGTCTCGAAGCGCATGACGAGCGCAGCGAGGTGCGAAGCGCTGCGCGTATGCGGCCCTCCCGGCTCGCTCGGGAGGAAGCGTGTGAAGGAGATCGCGGAGGCGAAGCCCGCCCGCTTGAACTTGCGCTCGTCCTCAGCCGTGGGATTGACGAACTGATCTTCGAAACGCTCGAGGAACTGGTCGACTCCGGTCGCAGTGCGCTGTGTCTCCACCGGATCCGGCTTCCAACCAGGCGCGTCGGCCTCGTTGGGGACTCGTTGCTCCAGCGTCAGCGGCTCGGCGTCCTGGGCCTCCGCGGCGTCGTTGCCGCCGCACCCGGTGATGGCGAGGGCGGCGGCTGCCAGGGCGAGTAGTAGGAGGGGCCTCATGAGTCCGAATCCTACGTCGCTCGATTCGGGGCTTCTAGGCTAGAGCGCTGAGCAGCCGCGCCGCGTACTCGGGCGCCGTCGGCTCCTCCTCGTGGCGGAAGTACGTGTAGATGTCGAGACCCTCTGCGAGGAGCGGCCGGATGCGCTTGGCCTCCGCGGCCAGAGCGGCCTCGTCGTAGGGCGGGTCGCGGTAGCGGAGGTACCGAAACGCCGCCGCGCCCTCGAGCGAGTTCACGCGGGCGATGCGGTGCTCGTCGAGGCGGGCCTGAACGTCGTTCGTCTCCCACGACTCATGCCGAAAGTCGAGCGCGACCGCGAGCTCCGGGTCGAGAGAGTCGAGGAGGAGGCGAAGGAAGCCGTCGTCGCGCGCCTGCTGCACCTTGACGCGGATGGGCCCGAGGCGGTCGCCCAGCGTCCGAGCCCGGCGGCAGAACTCGTCCACGCCCTCGACCCGGCCGAAGAACGTCGCGCGCCGGGTCATGGTGACGGCGAACCGAAAGCCGTCCGGGGTCTGGGCGGCCCAGCGCTCGAGCTGCTCCTGAGACGGCAGGCGGTAGGCGGTCGCGTTCAGCTCGACGGAGGGGAGGCGCTCCGCGTAGAGGCGCAGGAACTCCTGCGGCCGCGCTTCGGTCGGATAGAACCCGCCCTTCCAGGAGGGATAGGAGAAGCCCGAGGATCCTGCGTAGAGCACGGCCCGTCACCTGGGACAATAGGACGGGAGGGGGAACGTTCGGTGCGCGCGGTAGCGTCCGACCTTCACGGTCGCGCGAATCGGCTCCTCCTCGCGACACGTGATCAGGTAGTTGAGCAGCCCCACGAACTCGGTGCCCGGCGGGAATTCTCCCGAGATCTCAGGCACCGTGCTCGCCGGCTGGATCCTGCGGCCGCGCCGATCCCTGATCGTCAGCGTTACTCGCGCCGCTCGGAGACGGCACGGCCCGCCTCGTACGTGCCGGAGTACGTAGACGTCGCCCCCGCCCAGGACCTCGATGGCGAGCGCGAGCTGCTCACGCCGGCAGGCGGGAAGCGGCGCGGGGACCACGGCCCCGGTCGTCGGCGTCGGGCCGGGCCTCGGCTCGTCCGGGTTCGCGGCACTCGGCCGGGGCGAGTCGCCTTCCGACCGCAGGATCGTGTCCACAACTCCTGCGACGACGAGCGCCGCGACAGCACCTGCGACGACCCACGTGATCCACCTGCGCACGGCTCTCCTTTCGCACCTGTACTACGCCGAGCCGAGCGGTTTCAAGTCCCGGCGAGCCCACGGAGAGCGTCACGCTCGCTCGAAGGTGAAGCGCGTCGCCGTACGCGGGTAGTCGCGCTCCAGCCACGCGTAGGCGACACTGGGCCGCAGCCGGTACCAGCCCGAGTCGGCGGGCTCCGGGCGCCAGTCGTACTTGGACTCGTACGCGTCGGCGACCCGCTCGTCGATTCCGGTGTCCTCGACTTCCCCTTCGAGGATGACGACGTCGTCGCCGCTCTCGAGGTGGACGACGACGCGGGGGTCGCGAGCGAGATTCATTCCCTTGCGCGAGCTCGGCGAGGTTCCGAAGTACACGGAGTCGTCCAGCCAGACTCCCCAGACGGGCATCGCGTGCGGGCGGCCGTCCGGCCGGGTCGTCGCCACCCAGTAGTTCCGGCCGGCCGCGAGTCGCTCCGCTGCCCAGTTCCAGGGGAGCATCCCTTCCGGCTCCGACGGGATGCCGTAGCCTGGGGGGAAGCGGGGGCGCGCTGCATGAGGCTCCTTCATAGCCCGAGCTGCCGTGCGATCACGAGCCGCTGCACCTCGTTCGTCCCCTCCCCGATCTCGAGCACCTTCTGGTCGCGGTAGAGCCGCGAGATCGCGTACTCGTCGGTGTACCCGTAGCCGCCGTGGATCTGGGGCGCCTGGTTGGCGACCCGGTGCGAGAGCTCTCCCGTGAACAGCTTCGCCATCGCCGCCTCGCCGGCGAACGGCCGGCCCCGGTCCTTCAGCCACGCCGCCCGGTAGACGAGCCCCCGCGCCGCCTCGATCTCCGTTGCCATGTCCGCGAGCTTGAACTGCACGGCCTGGAAGGAGGAGATCTTCTGCCCGAACTGCTCCCGCTCGCGCGCGTAGGCGAAGGCGAGGTCGTACGCCCCCTGGGCCAGGCCGAGTCCCATCGCCGCGATCGAGATGCGCCCGCCGTCGAGGATCTCGAGGAACTGCCGGAAGCCCGCGCCGCGCTCCCCGAGCAGGTTTCCCTCCGGCACCGCGCAGTCGCGAAACGAGAGCTCGCGCGTGTCGGAGGCGTGCCAGCCCATCTTCCGCATCGGCGCGGAGATCTCGTAGCCGGGCGTGCCGTTCGGGACGATCAGGTTCGAGATCTCGTCCTCCCCGGTGCGCGCGGTGATCGTCACGCAGGCCGTGATGTCCGTGCCCGCGTTCGTGATGAAGAGCTTCGAGCCGTTGACCACCCACTGCCCGTCGCGCAGCTCGGCCCGCGTCCGGGTCGCGCCGGCGTCGGAGCCGGCGCCGGCCTCGGTCAGCCCGAAGGCGGCCAGCCGCTTCCCCGAGGCGAGGTCGGGGAGCCATTCCCGCTTCTGCTCCTCGCTCCCGAACAGGAAGATCGGCATCGTCCCGAGCGACGTGTGCGCGGCCACGGTGATCGCCACCGACGAGTCCACGCGCGTCAGCTCCTCGATCGCGATCGCGTAGGAGAGGGTGTCCCCGCCGGCGCCGCCGTATTCCTCGGGAATCGGGACGCCCAGGAGGCCGAGCTCGGCCAGCTCGGCGACGAGCTCGTAGGGGAAGCGGTGCTCGCGGTCGAGCTCCTCTGCGACCGGCGCGATCCGCTCCTCCGCGAACTCGCGCACGGTGCGGCGCAGGAGCTCGTGCTCGTCGGAGAGGTCGAGATCCACTACGACCTTTTCCCGCCTGCGGCGGCAAAAGCTCGACCAAAAGAAGCCCCGGCTCGGTCTTCCATCTGTTTTCCTTAGCGCGCAGGCTCGC
>JBOHAJ010000255.1:0-8751 GCA_050697715.1 Gaiellaceae bacterium | reverse complement strand
GACCTGCGCCTCGGGGTGGCGGGCCGAATTTGGCAGCCCTCGTACGGCACGCACAACATGCCGGACGGAGAGGTCTTCACGAGCCCCGTCGAGACCGAGACGGAGGGAGATATCCGTTACACCTTCCCGGCGCTCTACCACGGGCGGGAGGTCGAGGACGTGCGCCTGCGCTTCGAGGAGGGCAGGGTCGTGCAGGCGGAGGCATCGCGCGGCGACGACTACCTCCAGTCCCTCCTCGACATGGACGACGGCGCCCGCATCCTCGGGGAGGTGGCGTTCGGCCTGAACTACGAGATCGACCGCTTCACCCGCAACATCCTCTTCGACGAGAAGATCGGCGGAACGATGCATCTCGCGCTCGGCTCCGGCTTCCCGCAGACAGGCGGCCAGAACACGTCCGGGCTCCACTGGGACATGATCTGCGACCTCCGCGAGGAGGGCGAGGTCTACGCAGACGGGGAGCTCGTCTGGAAGAACGGCCGCTTCCTCGCCGAGCCCGCGGCCGAGGTCGTCGAGAGCGCCGTCCGTGGCTGACCCTCGCGTCGAGCGCCTGGCCGGCGTCCTCGTCGAGTACTCGACGGAGGTGCGCGAGGGCGACCTGGTGATGATCGACGCCGACATGCCTGCGGTACCGCTCGTGCGGGCCGTCTATCGTCGCGTCCTCGAAGCGGGCGGCTACCCGCACATCCGGACGGAACCCCTGGAGGGGCAGGTGGAGGCCCTCCTCAAGCACGGCACCGACGCCCAGCTCGACTGGGTCAATCCCGCCCGCATGGACGACGTCGAGCACGCAGACGTCCGGATCGCGATCGAGGCGCAGTCGAACACACGTAGCCTGACCGGCGTCGATCCTGCGCGGCAGGCACGGCAGGCCCGGGCGCGCGACGGGCTGCGGCGGCGCTACTTCGAGCGCTCCGCCGCCGGCGAGCTCCGCTCGGTCGTGACGCTCTATCCGACGCATGCGGCGGCCCAGGACGCGGACATGTCGCTGGAGGAGTACGAGGAGTTCGTCTACCGCGCCGGGCTGCTCGACACGGACGACCCGGTGGCCGAGTGGAACCGCGTGGGCGAGTCGCTCGAGCGGCGCGCCGCGTTTCTGGGCGGAAAGCGCGAGCTGCGCGTCATGGGGGAGGAAACCGACCTGACGATCGGCGTCGAGGGCCGCGCCTGGATTCCCTGCGACGGGCGCGAGAACTTTCCCGACGGCGAGGTCTTCACGGCGCCGCTCGAGACCCGCGTGGACGGGCGCATCCGCTTCAGCTACCCGGCGAGCTTCGCCGGGCGGCGGGTGAGCGGGATCGAGCTCGAGTTCGAGGCCGGCGAGGTCGTGCGCGGACGCGCCGTGCAGGGCGAGGAGTTCCTTCGCGAGATGCTCGCCGTGGACGATGGCGCCCGGCGCGCCGGCGAGTTCTCCTTCGGGACGAACGAGGCAGTGCAGGAGTTCACCGGGCACACGCTCTTCGACGAGAAGATCGGCGGCACGGTGCACCTCGCCCTGGGAGCGGCGTATCCGGAGAGCGGGGGCACGAACCGCTCCGCGCTGCACTGGGATCTCGTCTGCGACCTCCGCTCCGGCAGCGAGATCTACGCGGACGGAGAGCTCGTCTACCGCGACGGGCGCTTCCTCGACGGCGGCCTGTGAGGCACCGGCCGGTGCTCCTCCGGCTCCCCTGAGGACTTCCCCCGGCCAGTCCGTCCGACGGGCTCTTTACGATACGAACACATGTTCGCTGCACGCTGGTATCTCGCCACCGCAGCCCTCGTGGCCGCGCTCTTCCTGGCGGTCGCGCGCCCGTCGAGCGGGGCAGGTCCCGAGGAGCGCTACGTCGTGAAACCGGGGGACACGCTCTGGGCGCTCGCCGAGCAGCGCTTCGGCGGCGACCCGCGCGAGGGAGTGTGGCGCATCAGCGAGCGCAACGAGCTCGAAGGCTCGAGCCTCCAACCGGGGATGGTCCTCTACCTGCCCGCGCCGGGAGGTGATGCCTAGCGCGGGGAAGAATTCAGCCGGCCGCGGCTGTTTCGTCGTCGAACGCGGACGCGTCCAGCTCGGCGGGCCGCGTGCGAACGACGCTGAAGAACGCGTCCACCACCGCGGGCACGAACTGCGTACCCCGTCCGGACCGCACCTCGGCGAAGGCCTCGTCCAAGCCGAGCGCACGGTGGTAGGGCCGGTGCGTGGTCATCGCGTCCCAGGCGTCGGCGAGCCCGACGATCCCTGCCGCGAGGGGGATCTCCTCGCCTTCGAGCCCATCGGGGTAGCCGCGACCGTCCCAGCGCTCGTGGTGATGGCGGATGATGGGCACGGCCTCACGCAGGCGACCGAACTTCGCGACGATCCGCGCGCCCTCGGCGGAATGCTCCTTGATCCGCTCGTACTCCTCCGGCGTGAGGCGTGCCGGCTTCGTGAGGATGCCGTCCGGGACCGCGATCTTGCCGATGTCGTGAAAGAGACCTCCGACGCGAAGGGCATCGAGCTCCTTCGGGGTCAGCCCGAGCTCTTCACCGATGGCGAGGGCGATGCGCTGGACGCGGAGCGAGTGTCCTGCCGTGTACGGGTCCTTGGCCTCGACGGTTGCGTTGAGACTCTCGATCGCCTCGAGTGCGTTCTCTTCGAGGCGCTGGTAAGCGTCGCTGAGGGCCTTCGAGCGCTCACGGAGGGTGACGGTCTGCTGCGAGAGCGTGCGCGAAGCGCCTCGCACGAGCAAGACCAGCGCGCCCCAGAGGAGCGCGAAGACGGCCGCGGTGCCCAGCCAGATGACGCGCTTCCGGTCTGCGATCGACGCCTCGAGCGGCGAGGAGTCTGCGTAGATCTCGTAGGCGCCGATGACCTCGCCTCCGGCGACGACGGGCGCGTACACCTCGAGCACGTGACTCACGCCGAGCCGCGACTCCTCCGCGTCCTCCGCCGCGCCGAGGTCTTCGAGCTCGCCCTCCGCCTTGCCCGACTCGATCGCTTCCTTGAGGCCGTGGCCGAGCGGATAGCGCCGGCCGATGCGCTCGGGAGCGAGTGTCGTCCACGCGAGGGTGCCGTCCGCACGCCAGACCTTGACGCTGAGGATGTCGGGTCGCTCGGCCAGCTCCCGGCTGACGAGCCCGGTCACCTCGGCACCGACCTTGAGCTCGCCGTCCTCCACGAGGCGAGGCCCGACGATCGCGCTCGTGTACTGCGCAAGGCTTCCCTTCGCGTCCTCGAGCGCCTGGTCCCGCAGGGCTCTGCTCAGGAGCGCCCCGAGAACCACAGCGCCGCAGGCGAGGATGAGCGCGCTCAGGAGGACGAACGCCCGCAGGAGGGTGAGCGAGCGCGAGACGAGCTGGGACATCGTGAGACGCGCCACTGTCCGAATTGGTATCGGCGGCGACGAGCGGAGCTTGAGCAGCCGTCCCCGTACACTGAGCCGCGTGGACCTCGACCTCGTCTTTCTCGGTACGTCCGGATCCGTCCCCACCGCCCGGCGCGGGCTCACGGGGACGCTCCTCCGCCGCGGCGGCGAGCGGATCCTCTTCGACTGCGGCGAGGGCACGCAAAGGCAGCTCCTGCGCTCGACCGTGGGGCTCGTCGAGCTGCCCGAGGTCTTCCTCACGCACTACCACGCCGACCACTATCTCGGCCTTCCCGGCATGCTGAAGACTTTCTCCTTGCGGGGGCGCGAGGTGCCGCTGACCGTCTACGGGCCGCCCGGCCTCGTGGATCTCTTCGGAGCGCTCCAACGCATCTTCGGGAAGCTCACCTACCGGCTCGACCTCGTCGAGCTACGCCCTGGGGACGCGGTCGATCGGGACGGCTACCGCTTGATCGTGTTCAAGGTCGCGCACGGGGTCGGCGCGAACGGCTACGCGGTCGTCGAGTCGGCGCGGCCCGGCCGCTTCGACCTCGAGGCTGCCCGCGGGCTCGGCGTGCCGCAGGGGCCGCTCTTCGGACGTCTCCAGGCGGGGGAGACCGTCGTCCTCGACGACGGGCGTACGGTGGCGCCCGAGCAGGTGCTCGGCCCGCCGCGGCCGGGGCGCAAGGTCGTTATCGCCGGGGACACGGCTCCTGCTCGCTCGGTGCTCGACATCGCGCGTGAGGCGGACGTGCTCCTGCACGAGGCGACGTTCGCGGACGAGGAGAGCGACCGGGCCGAGGAGACGTCACACTCCACTGCCGCCGGCGCTGCCCGGCTCGCGGCGGCTGCGGGAGTGCGCATGCTCGTCCTCACGCACCTCTCCAACCGCTATTTCGGCCCGGAGATCGCGCGCGAAGCGCGCGAGATCTTCCCGGAGACGGTGGTTCCAAGGGACTTCGATATGATCGAAGTGCGGTTTCCCGAGCGGGGCGGTCCCCGACTCGTCAAGGCCGGAGCACGAGCGACGCGGGAGGAGGCCGAGCCACATGGCGGGCATGGTGCAAGTGGCGGTGGCGAGGGACCTCACGGAGGCCGAGGAGATCCGGACGATCCTGCGCTCGGCGGGGATCCCGTCGGAGCTTCAGCTCGCCGTTGAGCAGCACCCCGCCGCGCTGGACGACAGCCCACAGAAGGTCCTCGTGCCCGAGCGGTCGCTGGAAGAGGCCCAGCACGCCATCGAGTCGATGACCGATCCCGACGAGCTCATTGGGGGCCGGTAGCCGGCCGGCCCCGGACTTCGGGCCCCTCGCCGAGAGCTACGACCGCCTCCGCCCGACGGACGCGAACTGGTGGGAGCTCTTCGAGCTCCTCGTCGCCGAGGGCGACCTGGTCGGCCGGCGCGTGCTGGAGGTCGGGTGCGGGACAGGCGCCCTCGCACTCGCCCTCGCCGACCGGGGCGCGCGGGTCTGGGGGATCGATCCCTCCGAGGAGATGCTCGCGCGCGCGCGCGCCCGCGGCGGCCCCGCGCTCGGGCTGAAGCGGGGTGAGGCGGAGAAGCTCCCCTTCCGGGACGGCTGGTTCGAGCGCGTCGTCTGCCGGCTCGTCGTGCACCTAGTCGACCGCCCGCGGGCATTCCGCGAAATGCTGCGCGTACTGGCGCCCGGGGGCCGTGCGGTGGTCGCCACCTTCGCGCCCGAGCACTTCGAGTGGTACTGGCTCAACGACCTCTTCCCGAGCGTTCTCGAGATCGACCGGGCGCGTTTCCCGACCGTCGACATGCTGAGCCGAGAGCTGGGAGACGCCGGCTTCCCCAACGTGCGCTTCCTGCGGTTCGGCCAGCAAGGCTCCCTCACGCGCGAGGCTGCGCTCGAGCGCATCCGGGGCCGCTACATCTCGACCCTGCGCCTCCTCTCCGACGAAGAGTTCGCAGCCGGGCTCACGCGCGCCGAGGACGAGCTCCCGGAGAGGATCGAGACGCGGCTCGAGTGGGTCGTGCTCGTCGCCGAGCGGTCAAGCGTCTAGTGCCCCTTCAGGGGCACTAGTAGGTCAGCGTCGCCTCCGCCCAGAGCGCAAGCTCCACGAGCTTCTGCGGCTGGGCGAGCTCGACGCCGTCGCGCGTCGAGGCGTCGATCCCGCGCGCCTTGCTCGACATGCCGGAGAGGATGACCGGGACGCCCCCGTCCACGAGCGCCTGCCAGTGCTCCGCGACCGACCCGGTGCCGATCCCGTGAGCGGTCTCCGCGGTTTCCGGGCGGGCGAGCTGGACCGCGTCCCCGGCGAGGAAGACTTGCACCTCGTGGCCCTCGGCGGCCGCCGTGCGGGCGACGAGGAGTGCCAGCGCAGCCCGCGTCGGGTTCTCCGGGCCGGTGGCGAGGTGGACGAGCAGACGTGCCATGAGAACCTCCTTCGGGTGCCCAGGATCCTAAAGCCCGCCGGATCGGTGCCCCCGTGGCACCTCGGGAGGCCCGAGTGGACGCCGTCCGGCCGGGCCGCTAGTCTCCGGGCCGACCTTTAACTCGGTCCCGTGAGGCCGGAAAGGAGTCGGTTCTGCCTGCGCACGCGCAGACGGCGCGAACGCTGCTCGACGGGGAGGCCCTGCGCCGGACGATCGTCCGGATCGCTCACGAGATCGTCGAGCGCAACCCGGATCTCGAGACCGTCGCCCTCGTTGGGATCCACACGCGAGGTGTGCCGCTGGCCCAGCGACTCCGTGGTCTCATCGGCGAGTTCACGAGCGCGGAGGTCGCGCTCGGGACGCTCGACATCACGTTCCATCGCGACGACGTGCACGTCCGCGGGGGCGGGGCGCCCCTTCACCCCCAGCCGGTCGTCAAGGCGACGCGGCTCGACTTTCCGCTCGAGGGCCGTACGTGCGTGCTCTGCGACGACGTGCTCTACACGGGCCGAACCATTCGGGCCGCGATCGACGCCCTCTTCGACTACGGACGCCCGGCCCGCGTCCAACTCGCCGTGCTCGTCGACCGCGGCCACCGCGAGCTCCCCATCCGGCCCGACTACGTCGGCAAGAACCTGCCCACGTCGCATGACGAGCGCGTCCAGGTGCAGCTCGTCGAGGTCGACGAGGTCGACCGCGTCCTGCTCGTCCCAAAGGGAGGAACCGATGGCTGATGTCCGCCCGCTCCTGCGCGAGGAGCTCTTGCCGCCGACGCGACCGCCGCGCCGGCACCTGATCTCGATCGCCGACCTGACGCGGGAGGACGTCGAGCGGTTGTTGGCGCTCTCGCGCACGTTTGCGCGCTCGCTCGAGCGCGACGTGAAGAAGCTGCCGACGTTGCGCGGGCGCACCGTCGTCAACGCGTTCTTCGAGGCCTCGACCCGCACGTCGTCGAGCTTCGAGCTCGCCGCGAAGCGGCTCTCCGCCGACGTGATGTCCCTCAAGGCCTCCGGGTCCTCGCTCGAGAAGGGCGAGTCCCTCAAGGACACGCTCCTCACGATCGGGGCCTACGACCCGGACGTCCTCGTCATTCGCCACGGGCACATCGGCGCGCCGCACCTGGCCGCGCGCTACACGGGCGCGCACGTCGTCAACGCGGGCGACGGGAAGCACCAACACCCCAGCCAGGCTCTCCTCGACCTCTACACGATCGACGAAGAGCTGGGCGGAATCGAGGGGCTGCACGTGGCGATCGTGGGCGACGTGCTCCACTCGCGGGTCGCGCGCTCGAACGTGCAGGCGCTCGTCCTCATGGGCGCGCGCGTCACCCTCGTCGGACCTCCGCCGCTGATCCCGCGGGGGATCGAGACCTTGGGGTGCGGAGTCTCCTACGAGATCGGCGACATCCGAGACGCGGACGTCGTCTACGTCCTTCGTATGCAGCGGGAACGCATGCTGGAGGGCGCCAACTACGTCCCGAGCCTCCGCGAGTACGCGGCCTGCTGGGGGGTCACCCCCGAGCGGCTCCGCCCGGGCCAGAAGGTCATGCACCCTGGCCCGATGAACCGCGGCGTCGAGATCGACCCGCTCGTCGCGGACGCGGACGACGCGCTCATCGAGCGGCAGGTGAGAAACGGGCTCGTCGTACGCATGGCCGTGCTCTACGACCTCCTCACACAGGGTCCGGTCGAGGTCAAGGTCGCGGAGATCGAGGAGGTGGCGTAGGTGCTGTACGCGAAGAACGGCAGCAAGGACGACGTCCTCTTCGAGGGCGTCCGCGCGGTCGATCCCGTCGCAGGCGTCGACGACTTCCTCGACGTCCACGTCGAGCGGGGGGTGATCACGCGGCTGGCACCCGGGTCCAGAGCGCGCGACGACGGTCGCGAGCTCGTCGTGGCGCCGGCGTTCGTGGATCCCCACGTCCACCTGCGCACGCCTGGCCGGGAGGACGAGGAAGACCTCGCCTCGGGCACGCGCGCGGCCGCGGCCGGAGGCTATTGCGCGGTCCTCGCCATGCCGAACACCGATCCGGTCGTGGACTCCGCGGCCGTGCTCGGGGCGCTCGTCGAGCAGGCACGGGCGGAGGCCGAGGTGCCGGTTGGCTTCCTCGCCGCGATCACGAAAGGCCAGGAAGGCGCCGAGCTGACGGAGATGGTGGAGCTCGCCGAGCGCGGCGCCGCCGGCTTCACGGACGACGGACGCCCCGTGGCCGCTCCGGGGCTCATGCGGCGCGCGCTTCAGTACGCAGCCGCCGCGGGACACCCGGTCTCCGTCCACTGCGAGGAGCCGACGCTCTCGCGTGGCGGCCACGTCCACGAGGGCTCCGTCTCCGCCGAACTCGGCTTCGGCGGCTACCCCTCGGTGGCGGAGAGCGTCATGGTCGAACGAGACCTGGCGCTGGCGGGTTACGAGCAGCGGGCCATCCACATCCTCCACGTCTCGGCCCGCGAGTCGGTGGACGCGCTCCGTCGCGCGCAGGCCGCAGGTCTCCTCGCGAGCGCCGAGGTGACCCCTCACCACCTCTGTCTCACGGACGAGGCCGTGCGGAGCCTCGACCCGAACCTCAAGATGAATCCTCCTCTTCGCTCGGAGGAGGATCGCAAGTCCCTGGTCGATGCCCTGTCCGATGGCGCCATCAGCGCCATCGCCACGGACCACGCCCCGCACGCGCGGCACGAGAAGGAGGTCCCCTTCGAGGAGGCGCCCTTCGGCGTCACGGGCCTCGAGACGGCGTTCGCCGCCCTCTACACGCGGCTCGTGGAGCCGGGGATCATCCCGCTCTCCACGCTGCTGGAGCGGATGAGCGCGGGGCCGGCGCGGATCTACGGGCTCGAGCCGCCGCGGATCGCCGTCGGCGCGCCCGCGAACCTCGTCCTCCTCGACCTGGAAGCCGTCTGGCGCGTGGGGGAGGGCGCCTTCCGCTCGAAATCGGCGAACTCCTGGGCGCTTGGCGAGACGCTCCACGGCAAGGTCGTGCAGACGGTCGCCACCGGGAAGGTCGTGTACCAAGGATGAGCGTCGCTCGCTTTACGC
>JBOHAJ010000254.1:0-2383 GCA_050697715.1 Gaiellaceae bacterium | reverse complement strand
CCCCCGCCCAGACGAGGTCCCAGAGGGCCGGGAGGGCGACCTCTGCGTCGAGCCCCGTCTCGCGCAGGAGGTCGAACCAGAAGAGCGCGCCCCGGCGCAGCGCCTCACGGATGCGGAGGTGGGCCGGCTCCTCGGGCGGAGGCAGGGCGGCCGGCCGGCCCAGCGCGGCGGCGTCCTCGCGGAAGTAGAGCGCCACCCGCTCGAGGCCGGCTCCGACCCAGGCGACCTCGCCCGAGGCGGAGAGCTGGTCGAGTTGCGCGGGCTGGTAGCCCGCGACGCGGCGGGGAAGGACCTCGCCCTCCCAGAGCGCGACCGGGAGCGCGATCCCCTGGAGCGGAACCAGCGCCTCACGCAGCGTGGCTCGGCGGCCGACTCCTTGCCAGGCCGGGAGGAAGCGGCCCAGGGCGGCCTGGACGGCGGGCTCGACCTCCTTCCTGAGCGCGGCCAGACTTGCACGGCGGAGGCGGCGGAGGACGTCGGGGTCGCACCATTCGCGCTCCGCTCCGCCGGGACGGAGCTCTCCTCGGACGAGCCGCCCCTCCCGCTCGAGGGAGGAAAGCTCGCCCTCGGCGCGCTCGGCGGCGAGCCCGAAGCGAGCGGCCGCCTCCCCCGTCGTGAACGGCCCCCGCCCGCGCGCGTAGCGGATGAGCAGCCAGGCCAGCGGGCGCTCGGAGCCTTCGAGGTAGGCGTCTGGAAGGCCCGAGGGCGGCATCGCTCCGAGGGCGTCGCGATAGCGGCCGGCGTCCTCGGCGGCGATCAGCCGCTCCTCGCCCCCGATCCTGACGCGCACGGCTCGACGCTCGCCCTCGAGCGAGGTCGCATGCACGTCGTCGAACTCGCCGGGCTCGAGGTCCCCCCGTCGCAGGAGGAGATCGTGGAGCTGGTCCGGAGTGCGCGGCTCGCCGCGTAGCTGCCTCTCGACCTCCTCGACCGCGCCGGGGTCGAGGAGGTCCCGAAGCTCCTCCTGGCCCAGCAGCTCCTTCAGCAGGTCGCGGTCGAGCGCCAGCGCCTGCGCGCGCCGCTCGGCGAGCGGCGTGTCGTCCTCGTACATGTACGTGGCGACGTAGTCGAAGAGGAGCGAGGACGCGAAGGGCGACGCGCTCGGCGTCTCGACGTCCACGACGTCGATCCGCCGCTCGCGCAGGGCCCGCAGGAGCTGCCGGAGCGCCGGGAGGTCGAACACGTCCTGGAGACACTCCCGGTAGGTCTCGAGGACGACCGGGAAGTCGGAGTAGCGTCGGGCCACCTGCAGGAGGTTCTGTGCCTTCAGGCGCTGCTGCCAGAGCGGCGTCCGCTGACCCGGGCGACGACGTGGGATGAGGAGGGCGCGGGCAGCGTTCTCCCGGAAGCGCGCGCCGAAGAGCGCCGTATCGCCGAGCTCTCCCACGACGAGCTCCTCCAGCTCGTCCGGGTCGATCAGGACGTCGTCGGTGGGCGGGGGCGCGTCGGCCTCCGACAGGTGGAGCGCGACGCCGTCGTCGGACCAGATCGCGTTGACCTCCAGACCGAGCGACTCGCGCAGGCGGGCGGCCAACGCGAGGGACCACGGCGCGTGGACGCGGCCGCCGAAAGGCGTGAGGATGCAGAGGCGCCAGTCGCCGATCTCGTCCCTGAAGCGCTCGACGACGACCGTTCGGTCGGAAGGGAGAGCCCGCGTGGCCGCCTCCTGCTCGCGCAGGTACGTGAGGAGGTTCGTGGCGGCGCGCTCGTCGAGCGCGTGCTCGCCCGTGAGACGCTCGACCGCCCGTTCGTCGTCCAGGGCGACGAGCTCCCTGGCGGTCCGGCCGATCGCCTCCCCGAGCTCGTAGGGACGCCCGACGCCTTCCCCCTTCCAGAACGGGACGGCGCCCGGGACGCCCGGCGCCGGCGAGACAAGCACCCGGTCACGTGTGATCTCCTCGATGCGCCAGGTGGAGGCGCCGAGCAGGAACGTCTGGCCGGCTCGCGCCTCGTAGACCATCTCCTCGTCGAGCTCGCCGACGCGCCCGCCGCCGTCCACCAGGTGGACGCCGAATAGGCCCCGGTCGGGGATCGTGCCCGCGTTCGTGACGGCGAGGCGGCGTGCGCCCTCGCGGCCGCGGACAACTCCGCGAACGCGGTCCCAGACGATGCGCGGACGCAGCTCGGAGAATTCCTCCGACGGGTAGCGGCCCGCGAGCATGTCGAGGACGTTCTCGAGCTGGGCGCGGGAGAGGTCGCGGTAGTTGTGCGCGCCGCGCACGAGCCCGTGGAGGTCTTCGACCGCGATCTCCTCTTGCGCGCAGATGCCGACGATCTGCTGGGCGAGGACGTCCAGAGGGCTTCTGACGATCTTCGTTTCCTCGATCTCGCCGCCCAGCATGCGGCGGACGACCACGGCGCATTCGAGCAGGTCGGCGCGGAA
>JBOHAJ010000253.1:0-2158 GCA_050697715.1 Gaiellaceae bacterium | reverse complement strand
GCTCGACGCAGGCCTCGCGGCGGCGGTCCGGGCCGGCGACTGGTACCTGACCCCCGAGCGGCTGGAGGAGCTCCAGCTGGACGTCGTCCGGCGGCTCGACGAGCGCGCGCGGGCCTCGACGCTCGACCCCGGGATTCCTCTCGCCGAGCTCATGCCCCAGCGCCCGTGGGCGGCGGCGCTCCTCCCCCTCCTCCCGGTCGAGCGACGCGGTGCGAAGGCGTACGCGCCCGGGGCGACTGCCCAGCTCGGCGAGCGGGCGGAGGCCGCAGAGCGCCTCGAGGACGAGCTGGAGGCCTCCGGCTTCACGCCGGTGAAGGTCGAGGACGCCGACCTCGCGCGCTACCTGGAGGCCGCGGGCCGGCTCGTCCGCCTCGCCGACGGCCTCGCCGTCGGCGCCGACGCCTACGGGGAGGCGAAGCGGTTGCTCGTCGAGGAGTGCGGGCGGGCGGGCTCTATCACGCTGGCGCGCTTCCGCGACCTCATCGGCACGGGCCGCAAGCCCGCCCAGCTTCTCCTGGAGCGTTTCGACGCCGACGGGCTCACCCGGAGGGTCGGCGACGAGCGCGTGCTCAGGCGGAAGGCGCGAGCCTGACGTCGAAGACGCAGGCCGGGTCGCCTCGCAGCATGCAGGCCGGCTGCGCGACCTCGACGTTTTCCTCATAGTACGCGGCAGTCCCCTCCACGAGGCCCTCCAGCAGAGTGCAGAGGCGCCGCGGCGACGTGTAGGTGATGCGGACGCCGTCCTCGCCGAGGGGCTGCACGTCCAGCTGTGGCGGACGCGCGTCCGGAATCGTCGCGCGCACGAGCTCGTGAATCCGGTCCTCGATCGTGAGCAGGAAGGCGCGCGAGCTTCCGGCGAGGGAGAAGAAGGCCGGGTAGAGGCGGGGAAACGTCTTGCTGCCGGCGAAGACGCCGAAGTCGTGCACGAGCTGCTCCGTCGTGACGCCCGCCCTGTCCCGCGCGCGCTCGACGAGCTCGAGGAACTCCTCGTCCGGGTACGCCTCGCTGAGC
Organism: Gaiellaceae bacterium; assembly: GCA_050697715.1. Taxonomy (GTDB): domain Bacteria; phylum Actinomycetota; class Thermoleophilia; order Gaiellales; family Gaiellaceae; genus DASQWP01. Next base: position 1,147 of record JBOHAJ010000253.1, on the reverse strand, counting down.
TGGTGGATGGGCGAGCCCGCGAGGATGTCCTTCGCCATCTCCGCGCCGTGCCGCGTCAACACGAAGTCGTTGAAGGCGGCGAAGATCACCCCGTGCACTCGCGGATCATAGAGGGCAGTTCCGCGTGCGCTACGGTGGTCCCGGAGCGGCAGGGGCCCGGTGGCCCAGCCGGTCTTCAAAACCGGTGAGCCGGCGTAACCCGTCGGTGGGTAGGTTCGACTCCTGCGCCGCTCCGTCCCGAGAGACTGCCTGCAGGTCAGTTGACCGCTTCGGGGACGCGTTGGCGTCTTCTCGGGGATGTGCGTGACCCGGTTCGCGCGATGCAGATGTCCGGTTCACTCCGCCACATCGCTCGTGTAGAAACACCCCATCGTGGCCCCAGACGCGATCATCGGACGAGACGGGGAGCTTGCCGCCATCACCAGCTTCTTCCAGGATGAGCACGCGGGGCCGCGCGCGCTTGTGCTCGAGGGCGCTGCCGGGATCGGCAAGACGACGCTGTGGCGCGAAGCCGTCCGGCTCGCGGAGAGCGGAAGCCTCGTGCTGTCGTCGCGGGCATCCGAAGCCGAGACGAGGATGTCGTTCACGGTACTTGGCGATCTCCTGGTTCCCGTGTTGGAGGGGCCGATGGGCGACCTGCCTGCCGGCCGGCGGAACGCCCTCGAGGCGGCCCTGCTGTTGGGGCCGCCGGCTCGCACTCGTCCGGATTCCCGGGCGGTCTCCCTTGCGGTCCTCGGGGTGCTGCGCGCGCTCGCGTCCGGCGCCCCGCTCACGATCGCGATCGACGATGTGCAGTGGGTCGACGCCCCATCGGCCCGGGCGCTCGCATTCGCGTTGCGACGCTTCGTGGACGAGCCGGTCACGGTCGTCGCGGCCAAGCGATCGGCGTCCGGCCTGCCCGATCCGCTGGACTTGGTCGGGTCGCTCCGGGACGGCGTCGATCGGCTCACGATCGGTCCGATCGCTCCGGTTCCCCTCGGAAGACTGCTCCGTCGGCGGCTGGACAACGACTTCGCTCCCTCTCTTGCGCGACGGATCCACGACGTGTCGGGTGGCAATCCGTTCTTCGCGCTCGAGATCGGGCGCGCGCTCAGGGGCGAAGACGCGCTCGTGAACCCGGGCGAGCCGTTACCGGTGCCTTCGGACC
>JBOHAJ010000252.1:0-8041 GCA_050697715.1 Gaiellaceae bacterium | reverse complement strand
CGCCCGCACCGCCCCGGTTCCCGTCCGCGCGAAGAGGCGAGCCTGAGCACGCGCGAGCCCGACCCGATCGCCCGGCGCGAGCCCAGCTCGCACGTCGTTGCCGACTTCATGGCGACTTTCGCGATCTTCGCCGGCCTCGTCGCGATCGTGTACTACCCCGGCCGGATCGGGCCGGGCGCGATGTTCATCGCACTCCTCTCCGCTGCGATGGCCGGCTCGGCGAGCCGGCTCCCACCCTTCGCCGTCGCCGTGACGACCGCCTCCTGGCTCGCCGGGATGGTCATCGCAGTCCTCCTCGAGAACCCCATCTTCTAGCCCTTTCGGGGGAGATCCCTCTAAAGAGGGATTGCCGCGCGGCCGATGGACCTATCGGCTTCATCTTTCACGGTCCGATCGGTCCACTACGCCTATGGGCAGCTTCAAGCTTCGTCTCGTCACCTACTTCCTGCTCCTCTCGCTGCTGCCGCTGCTCGCGGCCACGTGGGCCTTCAGCGAGGTTGCGCAGCGCGGCGAGACGGGCACTGCGGACTCGCGCCTCAGCACGGCGCTCCGGGTGGCAGTGGTCGACTCCGAAGAGCAGATCAGGCAGGAGGCGTCCGAGCCGGCTCAGTCGCTCGCGCACGCGCCGAAGGTGCAGCAGGCCCTCGCCACCCACAACCGCGCGGAGCTCCAGCGGATCGCCCGCGAGGTGCCGCACGCGGCCTTCTACTACGGTAACCGGCTGTTCGCCGGCGAAGAGCCCGCCCGGTTCGCGGCCACGCGGAGAACCGACGTCTTGGTGCGCGACGACGTCGTCCTCGGCACGGTCGTCGTCTCGCTTCCGCTCGATGAGCTCGTGCGGAACCTCCGCAAGCGGGCGGGCCTCGAGTCGAGCGACCGCTTCGCGCTCGTGAGCGGCGGCCGCGTCATCGCGCCGGAGGCCCTTCGCGGCAAGATCTCCGTTCCGGGCGAGGGGCCGCGCTACCTCACCCTGAACGGAAAGACCTACAGGGCCGTGGGAACACTGCTCGTCAAGGGGGTCGAGCCCGTCACGCTCCTCGGCCTGACCCCGAAGGCGGCGATCGACGAGGCCGCGGGTGACTACCGGCGGCGCTTCCTCCTCTTCGCCGCGGTCGCGCTGCTCGCCGTCGGCATACTGGCCTACGCCCTCGGCCGCACGATCGTGCGCTCGCTGAAGGAGCTCTCCGACGCAGCGGGCGCCGTCGCGCGCGGTCACTTCCAGCGCCGCGTTCCCGCCCGGGGCCGCGACGAGTTCGCGAGCCTGGGCCACGCGTTCAACGACATGGCCGAGCAGCTCGAGAGCCGCATCGAGGAGCTCGCGGCCGAGCGCGCACGCGTGCGCGAGGCGATCTCCCGCTTCGGGGAGGCGCTGGCCGCGACGCACGACCCCTACACGCTCCTCGCCGTCATCGTCGAGAGCACGGTCGAAGCGACGGGTGCGGCCGGCGGGCGGCTCGTCGTCGGCAGGAAAGAGATCGCCCGCGCCGGAGTGCCGGGTCCCGACGGCGAGGCTCTGGCGGTCCCGATCGTGACCGAGGACGATCAAGCCTCCATGCTCTTTCTGACGCCCGGCGAGAACGAGTTCGGCGCCGAGGCGCACGAGCTGGCCCACTGGCTCGGCTCCCAGGCGTCCGTTGCGCTCGAGAACGCCCGCCTCCACCGCCTCGTCGAGCGCCAGGCGAGTACGGACGGTCTTACGGAGCTTTCCAACCGGCGGCACTTCGAGGAGTCGCTCGAGGGTGAGATCAGCCGGACCGAGCGCTTCGGCGGCAGCCTCGCCCTCATCGTCGCCGACCTCGACGACTTCAAGCAGGTCAACGACCGCTTCGGACACCAGGCGGGCGACGACGTTCTCCGGACGTTCGCGGCGGTCCTCCGCGAGACGGTGCGCGAGATCGACCTCCCGGCCCGTTACGGCGGCGAGGAGTTCGCAGTGCTCCTTCCGCAGACGGACCTGGAGGGAGCCGAGCGCCTCGCGGAGCGCTTGCGGGTTGCGCTCGCCGCGCGGCCACTCGCGGTCCGGCCCGATCAGCTCGTCACGGTCACGGCGAGCTTCGGGGTCGCCGCCTTCCCCAAGGCGTCCACGCCGGCTGCCCTCTTCGCTGCCGCGGACAAGGCGCTCTACCGTGCCAAGAGAAGCGGGAAGAATTGCGTCATCTGCGCCGACGGCGGCGCGGCCGTCCGCGTGGCGGAGTAGCCTCCCCGGATCGGCGGCCGGTCGGTTACAATCGCCCGCCGTCTCCGTACCCGACCCCCGGAGGTGCGAGTGAGCAGTTTCGAGAAGGACACCACGTTTGCGCGCGTGATCGAGGAGCACCTCGAGCTCAAGCGCCGCAATTCTCAGCTTGACGGAGCGATGCCCATCGATCGCTACCACGTCGCCGATCCTTTCGAGAACCACCCGCTTTTCAAGACCGAGGAGCAGGCCCGCCTCGAGGACACCCTGAGCGGTCGCGAGAGCGACATCGACGGCGAGCGGAGCCCCGTGCTCGCGTGGTCGGGTGAGCCCGAGGCGGACGCGCCGGATCCAGAGGACACCCTCTGGGGCCGCTCTCGTGACTTCGACTGGGGCGACTAGCCCGCCCGCGTTCTTCGTTCGCTGAGACCCCTTCCGGGAGCGGCCAGTAGGCTGCTCGAGAGCCCTGGCGAGCACACAGGGCGAGAGGACGCGACATGCGGGTGGGTCGCCGGCCTCGTGGTCGAGGGCTGAGGGGGACTGGGGCTACACTCAGCCGGAACGGGGCGTTAGCTCAGCTGGGAGAGCGCCGGCTTTGCAAGCCGGAGGTCGCGGGTTCGAATCCCGCACGCTCCATCGAGGCCCCGCGAAGACGGCTACTGTCCAGAGCGTGGAGCTGACGGCGTTTTTGGGCGTCTCGGTCCTCGTCATCGTCACCCCCGGGCCTGACACCGCGCTGACGATCCGCAACACGCTGGTCGGGGGGCGGGGAGGCGGCGTCTTCACGGCCGTCGGCGTCGCGACCGGGCAGGCCGTCTGGACGCTCGCCGCGAGCGCGGGCATCGCGGCTCTCCTCGTCGCGTCCGAGCCTGCCTTCGTCGCCGTCAAGCTTGTCGGCGCCGCGTACCTCGTCTACCTGGGCGCGCAGGCCCTGTGGGCCGCACTCGGTCCGGCCGGGACGGGGCAGGTCGCAGCCCACGACTGTGTGGAGCGGAGACTTCCCGCGCAGGCCGCCTTTCGTCAGGGTCTCGTGAGCAACCTGGGAAACCCGAAGATGGCCGTGTTCTTCACGAGCCTCCTGCCGCAGTTCCTTCCCGACGGCGGCGCCTCGTTCGCGGGCCTCCTCCTGCTCGGCCTCGTCTTCTGCTCGCTGACGCTCGCCTGGCTGAGCGGCTACGCCGTCGCGGTCGCCAAGGCGGGCGACCTCCTCCGGCGGCCGCGGATTCGCCGCACGCTCGAGGGCCTCACCGGCGCCATGCTGGTCGCGCTCGGCCTGCGGGTAGCGACGGAGCAGCGGTAGCGGGCGCGTCGAGCACCTCGCGGACCTTCGCCCGCAGATCGCTGTCCCGGAAAGGCTTCTCGATGAGGGCGATTCGCTGTGGGGCCACGCCGTGCTTCCCGAGCGTCTCGTCTGGATAGCCGGAGGCGTAGAGCACGCGCAGCTCGGGACGAACCTCGACCAGGCGCTCGGCGAGCTCCGGGCCGCTCATCCTCGGCATGACGACGTCGGTGATCAGAAGGTCGATCTCATCCGCGTGACGTTCCGCGAGCGCCAGCGCGTCGATCGGGCTGCCTGCGAGCATCACGGAGTACCCGGCATCGGCCAGGATCGTGCCCATGAGCTCGCGGAGCATGGGCTCGTCCTCCACCAGGAGCACCGTCTCGCTGCCGCCCACCTCCGCCGCTCCGCCTCCCGCATCCTCCACGGCGAGCTCTGCGCGCTTGTCCGTGCTCGGGAGGTACACGCGGACGGTCGTGCCGGCGCCCGGCTCCGAGGAGACCGAGATCGATCCGCCGGACTGCCTGACGATGCCGTACACGGTCGAGAGCCCGAGGCCGGTGCCCCTGCCCGGCTCCTTGGTCGTGAAGAACGGCTCGAAGATTCGCCCCTTCGTCTCTGCGTCCATGCCTGCGCCCGTGTCGGAGACGGCGACGACGCTGTACCGCCCGGGCTCGAGCTGCCCGTCCGGCTGTTGGGACACGTCGTCGATCTCGACGGTTGCCGTCTCGATCGCCAGCCGGCCGCCGGTCGGCATCGCGTCACGCGCGTTGACGACGAGGTTCATCACGACCTGCTCGAGCTGGCTGGGATCGGCCTCGACGTGGTCCAGGGCGGGCTCCAGGTCGATCTCCAGCTCGATGTCCTCCTCGATCAGCCGCCGCAGGATGACCTCGATCCCGCGCACGACCCCGTTCAGGTCGACGACCTGTGGGTGCAACACCTGCTTCCGGGAGAACGCAAGCAGCTGGCGGACGAGCTCGTTCGCCCGATCGGATGCACGGCTGATCTCGACGACCCTGCGCCGCTCGTCGTCGCGCTCGAGCCTCGCCAGGAGCACGTCCGAGGAGCCGGTGATGACCGAGAGGAGGTTGTTGAAGTCGTGCGCGACGCCTCCGGCGAGCCTGCCGATCGCCTCCAGCTTCTGCGACTGCCGCAGCTGCTCCTCGAGCTGCCTGCTCTCGCTGACGTCCAGGAGGTAGCCCTGGAGGTGGAGCGGCTCTCCCGCCTCGGTCCGGACGAGGACGGTGGCATCGGAGATCCAGACGACCCGGTCGCCCTCGGCCCTCATCCGGTACTCGTAGCGGAACGGCTCCTCCATCGGTCCCGCTCGCCACACCCGCCAGGCGGCAAGCACGTTCTCCCGGTCGTCCTGGTGCAGCCGCTCGAGCCAGAAGTCCTCCTCTCTGACGGCCTGCTCCACGGTGCAGCCGAGGATCGACTCGACCTGCGGGCTGACGTAGAGCATCTCGCTGTCCTCGTACCGGACGATGTACGTGGCGAGGGGGAGTTGCTCGACGAGACTGCGGTAGCGGCGCTCGGAGGCCTCGACGTCCTCTCGCGCCGCCTCGTTGCGGGCGAGGAGGAACGAGAGGAGAACGGCCGCGGCGGCGAGGATCACGACCGCCCCTGCGGTATCGAGGCCGCCTCCAAAGACGTCCTCCGAAGGGGAGATGACGTACGCGAGCAGGAGGCCCGCAACCACCGCCGCGGCGAGGCCGGCGACCAGGCGCCCGACGAGGATGGCCGCGACGACCGCGACGACCGATGCGAGCGCCGGAATCGCCTCGACAGGAGAGTGCGGGATGCTGGCGAGCCCGGCGACCGCAAGCGGGGCGAGCACGGCGACCGCGAGCCCGGCCGCGAGGCGCCCGGGCGTCGGAGGCAGGAGCAGCGCGCGAAGGTCCGCGCGGACGAACGCTGGTCCGTTCCCCCCAGTGACGAGTCCCGGCCGCTCTGCCACGAAGGGGCTCCCTTCCGTCGTTACCGAACCCTTGCGGCGATGAGGAGAGAGTATCGCGGCGCGCGCAGCGTCTCACCCCGACCCGAGAGGAAGCCCGCGGAGCGTGTGGTAGTCTCGGCGTCCCCTCGGTGAAGCGTCGGCTCGTCCTCGTGCTCCTCGTGCTCGCGGCTCTTGCGGTCGTGGCCGCGGCGTGCGGCGCAGAGGAGGAGGAGCCCGAGGCGACGCCGCCTGCCGACACGTCCACGCCGGCGGAAGAGCCGGACCCCTGCGCGAAGGATCAGCTCAATCTCGTCAACGAGGGACAGCTCACCATTGCGACCGACAACCCGGCCTTCCCGCCCTGGTTCGAAGGGGAAAACCCGGATGGTTCCTGGGATCCGACCAAGGAGCCGACAAAGAAGGGCTACGAGGCCGAGGTCGCCTACGCCGTCGCCGAGGAGTTGGGCTTCACCGAGGACGAGGTCGCGTGGGTCGTCGCTCCCTTCGACACGCTCTTCAGGCCGGGGCCCAAGGACTTCGACTTCGACATCAACCAGACCTCGTACAAGCCCAGGCGGGACGAGGCGGTCGACTTCAGCGACTCGTACTACGACGTCGAGCAGGCCGTCGTCACGCTCAAGGCCTCGGATTTCGCGAAGGCGACCTCGCTCGCCGATTTCAAGGGCGCAAAGCTCGGAGCACCAGTCGGAACGACGAGCTACGACGCCATCGTGAATACGATCCAGCCGGATCCGGATCCGTCCGTCTTCAACAACCTCAACGACGCCATCAACGCTATGAAGAACCGGCAGATCGACGGCATCGTCGTCGACTTTCCGAGCACCGGCTTCATCACCAATGTGCAGGTCCCGAACTCAACGGCGGTCGGGCGGCTGCCGGCGGAGGGGCAGGAGTACTTCGGACTCCTCTTCGAGGAGGGGAACCCGCTCCGCGATTGCGTGAACGAGGCGATCGCGGCCCTGCGTGAAAGCGGCCGCATCGACGAGTTCGCGCAGACGTGGATCGAGAGCTCGGCTCCGCCCGTCCTCGAATAGGGACGTCCTCGTGAGAGCCTCCGGCGCCTCCGGGGGACGAAGCGTCCTGATCGCGCTCGCGAGCACGGTCGTCTTCGCGGTCGTCGTCGTCCTCGTGGTGTCGAACGCACCCGGCTGGCCTGAGGTCCGGCGGCTGTTCTTCAACGGGAGGGTCTTCCGCGAGTCGCTCGACGTCGTCCCGGAAGCTTTCCTCCTCAACATCAGGATCTTCCTGATCGCGGAGGCTCTCATCCTCGTCTTTGCGCTCGTGATAGCGATCCTACGCAGTCTCCGCGGGCCGGTCTTCTTCCCGCTGCGCGCGCTGGCCATCGCGTATGCCGACTTCTTTCGCGGCGTCCCGACGATCCTCTTCATCTACCTGCTCGGGTTCGGCGCGCCGGCGCTCCAGCTCTCGGGCCTCCCGCGCGATGTCCTCTTCTGGGCGGTGGTCGCGCTCGTGCTCGTCTATTCGGCGTACGTCTCGGAGGTCTATCGCGCCGGGATCGAGTCCGTGCATCCGAGCCAGGAAGCGGCCGCCCGCTCGCTCGGACTCTCGCAGGCGCAAGCGCTCCGCTACGTGATCCTCCCCCAGGCCGTGCGCCGGGTGATGCCGCCCCTCCTCAACGACTTCATCGGCCTCCAGAAGGACACGGCCCTGGTCTCCCTCCTCGGGCCGGTCGAGGCGTTGCGCCAAGCACAGATCGGCGCCGCCGCGAATTTCAACTACACGCCCTACGTCGTCACGGCGCTCCTCTTCGTCCTGCTCACCATCCCGCTCGCCCGCCTGACCGACTGGCTCGTGATCCGCGACCGGCGGCGTCAGCTCGCGCTCGGAGGCGCCCGGTGAGCGAGGGGACAGCGGTGCGGATCGAAGGCCTGCGCAAGCGCTTCGGCGAGCTCGAGGTGCTGCACGGGATCGACCTCGTCCTCGACCGGCACGAGGTCGTCTGCCTCATCGGTGCCTCCGGCTCGGGCAAGTCGACGCTCCTTCGCTGTGCCAACCTCCTCGAGCCCGTGGACGAGGGTCGCATCGTGCTCCTCGGGGAGGAGATCACGGCGCCGGGCGTGGACGTGAACCGTGTCCGGCGGCGCCTCGGGATCGTCTTCCAGGCCTTCAACCTCTTCCCGCACATGACCGTGCTGGGGAACGTGACGCTGGCGCTGCGCAAGGTGCTCGGCACCTCTCGCGCGGACGCGGAACGGGAGGCGGCCGAGCTCCTCGAGCGCTTCGGGCTCGCGGACAAGCGCGACGAGTACCCCGACCGTCTCTCGGGCGGGCAGCAGCAGCGGGTGGCGATCGTGCGCGCGCTCGCGCTGAAGCCGGAGCTGCTGCTTCTCGACGAGGTGACTAGCGCGCTCGACCCGGAGCTCGTGGCCGAGGTGCTGGCCGTCATTCGCGAGCTGGCCGAGGGCGGCATGACGATGCTGATCGCCACCCACGAGATGAGCTTCGCACGGGACATCGCCGACCGCGTCTGCTTCCTCGACGCCGGCCGCCTTCGAGCGCCTGTGGAGCGTGTTCGTGGACGCCTGCCGAGGCCCGGCCAGCAACCGGGCCGCGGACTCGATGACCACTACAGCCGGCCGGCCTGGATGATGCGGTCCAGGAA